>CAZONS010000017.1:0-23470 GCA_964581195.1 uncultured Thiobacillus sp.
AAGCCACGGCCCCCGTCAGCGCCCCGCCGGTCGTGAGGGAACCGTCCGCTCCGGCCGACTCGCCCCCCCCGGTCAAGCTCGACACCCGCCTGCCCGAACCACGCACCGCCAAGGTCATCAAGGAAGTCCGCCCCCTCAGCGTTGGCGAACAGGCCGAACAAGCCTGGCGCCAGGCGACCCGCCTGATCGAACTGGGACGCCAGCAAGCCGGCATGGAAGGACTGGAAGCCACCCTCCGCCTGGACCCCGGCCACGGCCCCGCGCGCCAGACCCTGATCGCCCTCAGCCTGGAAGCCGGCGACAGCGCGCGCGGCGAAAGCCTCCTGCGTGAGGGTCTGCAACTGCACCCGACCGAGGCCTGGTATCACAAGAGCCTCGCCCAGCTCGCCCTCCGGCGTGGCGACCTCAACCAGGCCAGCAGCCTGCTCAAGGCCGGCCTGGGCAAGCATCCCGACGCCGACTACTGGAGCCTGTACGCGGGCATTCTCGGCAAGGCCGGCCACCCGGGAGAAGCCGCCCAGGCCTGGCGCGAAACCACCCGCCTCAACCCCGCGCACGGTCCCGGCTGGCTCGGCCTCGCCGTCTCACTGGAGCAGACAGGCCAGCGCACGAACGCCGCCGCCGCCTACCAACGCGCCCTCCAGACCCGCCTCAGCCCGGAACTGCGCGACTTCGCGGCAAGAAAGTTCGAAGAACTGAACACCCCATGAACGTGGCTCAGCTTGACGCATCCAGAGCGATACGGTTAAATGCGCGACTCATTTCGCCGGGCACCCCGGCAGCGATGAAGGCCAGGTAGCTCAGTTGGTAGAGCAGCGGATTGAAAATCCGCGTGTCGACGGTTCGATTCCGCCCCTGGCCACCAAATAAAACAAAGGCTTGCATTGGTTTACTACCGGCAAGCCTTTTTGCTTTGTGTAATTCCTGTGTAACTGTGCCGGTGAGGTGTTGCAAGTGAAGCTTCACTGCATCGGTTGTTGATGTAGCGACGCGCGATAAATGGCACACATTTGCGCGATAAATGGCACACGTATTAATTGCGCCACGTGCAAATAAATTGCTCAAATTAAAACCAGCATCTAGGAGTCTCGCCAATCGACACTTCTCCAGTGCGAGGATGGTAGGACGCATAGCAGCTTCCGATGACATGACCGGCCTCGTCGGTGGGTCTCTCGACATCAGGGTGAGCAACCTCGCCGAGCGGGGTAACGAATGGGCCGGTGCTTACCGTACTGGTGGTTCTGTCGTAGCGCTCGATGGTGACAATGTTGTTGGTCATCTGCACGAACGCTGCCGTCTTGATGGCGCGGACCTGCGCATCTTGCGGGTTGTCGTAGACGCCAAAATGGAATCCGTACCCTATTACTCCAGGTACAGCATGACCTGGGGTGTGCAAAAACAGGCGGTCATGGTCTGGGTGAGTATCGCCGACCACAGTTACCACGCAATTGGCATCGACCGTGACAGCCTGGCCACTATCGACCATGGGCAGCTCACCACGCACCCTCAGCGAACCGTATAGCTCATGCACGTAATAATCGGCATACGTGGTGGTGTCGAAATAGGTGTCGCACGGGTAGTAAAAAGGGTGACAGGTGATGCGATACGGATTCTGGTACGAGCTGCTCACCGTGAAACCACCATAGGCAATGGACTGCGTCCACGCATAGCTGCCATTGTCAGTCTGGCAGTGGGTGACGCGCTGCGTCACGGATTGACAGCTCTCTCGATGGACTTCGGCGCCATCCACCACCAGCCGCAACCTTTGTGCATGAGTGATGGTGTTGCTGGTGCTGATATCACCGGCGCAGACGTCACCATCCCAAGTGCCGGTACCGTTGACGTCGTTATCCAGGAACCCTTCGATGACCGTGATGCTGCCGTCCGGGCGATAGCGCGGCATCAGCACCTGCGTGGTCACAGTAACGATGCTGAGAGCGACGATGGAGTCGATAGCGATCGCCTGGCAGTAGTTCATGAGTGGGTCTTCAATGTACCCAGCGCGGTACCGGGTGCCATAGGTCGGCGTGACCACGTGGGAGTCGATGCCGTAGGTGCCGATCAGGGATATGCTCAGCGTGATGCTGCTGATCGCACCGGCATCCGTGACGGTTACCTCGAATAGCTGATGACCCGACACCGGGTCGGGCACGGTGTAGAGGGCGCGCTTGAGGTCTGGCCGTACGTCGCGCAGGGCCATTTGATTCACGGTGAACTCAGTGCCGTGCGCTGCCAGTAACGCAGACTGGGACACGGTGACAGGGGCGATGGGTGCGCCAATGACGCCGAACGGACGCGCGAGCAACGTGTTGTAATCTGGCTCGGGGCAGATCTCCCACACCGCGCCTGTGCTCGATTGGTAGAGCCAGCGCAACGCGCTGCCGATGTAGCGAGAGTTGAGCACCGCATCAGATCGCCACTCCATGCCCGCGGCTTGGTCTGCCGCGATCTGCTCTGGCGTGCGCACGACGGGGGCGCCGACGTTGACCCAGCGCGTTTCGCCAGACAGCGTCCCGCCGATGATGTGGTGCGCGCCATTCGGGAGGGTGATATAGGCATCTCCACCATCCGGCTGCACCGCCAGACCATGCCAGGGCTGACCGCACGCCAGCAGACGAGCATCCAGGTGGGGAGATCGGTGGATCTGCATCAGATCAGAGCGGGTCGATGAACCGCATCTCGAACAGCGTACCGGCGCCATCGCGCATGGGCAGAGTCGCGAGCGACTGCAACTCGAACGTAATCAGGCCATCGCTACTCACCACCGTATGCGGCGCGTACCACGACCGCTCGGTGACACCTGGCTCCGACACCTCGACGAGCGGACCCTTGATGCCGCCAGCTCCACCATGCGTCACGGCAGACCTGGCTGCCTCGACTGGCTGGCGCGCAGTCGGCGTCACGACACCAACGCGCCGATATGAGGCCCCGACCAGCTTGCTCAGATCGTCGCGCATCACGCAGCCAAATCGAGCAGGCGGATGCACGCCAGCGACAGATCGGTGTAGTCCCCCTCTGTCGTGATGCCGGACACCCTGATGTGAATTGGCACGGCGCCAACCACTCCACCGGCGATCGAGGTCACACCGAGATCCAGCGGCGCGCCGCCGGTGGCTACGTCGAGCCCGCCAGACGACAGCGCCATCTTGACGGCGCTGGCCGGAATGCCGGCGCCGACGTCGGCATCCAGGACACTGACGCTGATGTGTGTAGTACCCGGCGTGCCGACGGCCGGGCTGACCTGGGCCTGGCGGGTATCGTCAGCGCTGCCCAAGTACACCACGCCGTCAGCGAACGGCACTGCGCCATCTGCCGAGCCATAGCGCAGGTAGGGCGCCACCGCGGACACCGGCTGGGTGAGGGCGGCGTCGTGAAAAAAACCAAAGGTGAATGCCATTATGCCTCCTACAGAGTGATGGTCATCGGGTCGGCGCCCTGCTGCACAGCGACTCCGATCCGCTCGCCAGACGCCGGGACGGATAACGCGAGCGCCTGCCGATGCGCCGGCGCGATTTCCGGGACGGCTACCAGGAACCTGCCGTGATATCCCCACGTGGGCTGATTGCTGATGTAGCCCTCGGCGTCATCTGGCGGCGTGGCCTCGTAGTCGACGGGGATCGGGTCTGGCAATACGGGGTATTGGGTCACACCCACGCGGTCGAGGTCATCGGCGGATAAATCGATCGCCGGCAGATCGGGCGGCACGATGGCGGTCGGTAGTCCGCCGCCGGTACTCAGCGCCAGCGCGGGCCTGAATGTCACATCGGTCACCGCGCGGCCGCTGATCGTGTCGATGCTGTGCTGCATGCGCGTCACCTGACCCCTGGCGTAGAGCGCGCACGCATCGACAGCGATGCGCGCACCAGTATCCATGTGCGGGTCCAGTACCATGGAGAGCGTCACCTCGTGGCGGTTGGCGGCCAGGATATCGGTCTGCGCGATAGCAATGGCCGTACTCATGGCGGCGCGCATCTGGTCGCGCTGCATGTGCGGGAACACAACCGCCTCATCCACGCCGCTGAGGCCGACGCCGCCATTCAACTCACCCCATTGCGGCATGTCGCCGACGGAGACCCAGTCGCCGGCAGTCGGCGTCGGGGCCGCGATCGCGCCATCCTCCCAACCATCGGCGTCGAACGTGCTCGCCGCCGCATAGGTTCGACTGGTCGACCGCTCCGAGTCGGAGACGTAGCCGCCCACCCGGATGCGGTAGGTCTCGGTCACGTCCTGTACGTAGCGTCGGTCGAGCGTGACGGACGCAGCCGCGACGCCATAGACCGGCGCACCTGGGTATCGATCACGCACCGTGGTGATCGACAGCGCAGCCACATCCCAGCCGGTGCCGTAGACCGCCCCCTTCACCATCTCCTCGGTCGGCCAGGTTTGGCCACGGTAATTGCCGCTATCTGGATCGGCGCTGATAGAACCGACGCCGCTATGTCTCGCTGGGTCTTCCATATCCCACGCCCATCGGCACCTCCTGACGGCCAGTCGCGGCCACGACCACGTGAAGTCGATGTCCACCGACCGCAACGCCTCCGAGGTGCGGCACGATCGCGCGCGCAGCGTGTCAGCCACGATCTGGCTGAGCGTCAGCGCGCGAACATAGCCCGAGCCGAAGGTCAGGTCGCGGCTGACCAACTGCCCGGCCGGGGATAGGTGGACGCTGCCCAGCCAGGTCGACAGCCTATCGGCCAGGTAGTCCAGGCCCTGATTGTCGGCGCTGAAAATGCGATCACTCCAGCGCGCCGCCGGTGTCACCCCATCGATCTGGCCGCGCGTCATGCGCTCGATGCGGCGACCCCGCCCATCACTGGCCGTGAGAGTCACCGTCACCTCATCGGCAGCAAACTCAAACGACTCGATATAGCCAGTGAACACCACCACCCACGGCGCCGGTGTCGTGCCGTAGCGCGCGATCGCGTAGCGCACAGTCAGCGCCCCGCCCACCATGCCGCCTGACACCGTGCCCGCATAGGAGAGCGTGCAGATTCGCGCCTCGTTGGCGCCGTGGCTGATGGCGATCGTGCCCCGCACCTTGCTGGCATCGATGCCCGGTCCGCTGACCTCCACCCGCTGCGCCCAGGCGTACCGATCCGCGTCCAGAATAGGGTCCAGCGGTACGCCGGTATACAGCCCCGATGCGGCCATCGCCACCATGCGTGCCGGCGCGGTCGGCTGAGCATCGACCACGATGACCAGACCTATCGCCGCATCGGGCTGACCATCCGCGCCGGCGAAAATATCCAGTGCCGCATCGGGCTGACCATCCGCGCCGGCAATGCAGCGCAGCACCGCCGCTGGCTCGCCCTCGTTGTCCGGCGGCGGCGGATCGCCGTAGAGCAACACGGCGCTGGCATAGGTCATGGATATCGTCGCCACCAGGGCGGGCGAGGTCGGGATCGACACATCCACAACGTGCACGCCGCTGTTGTAGGCGGCGACGGCGACCAGTCCACCTGACGCCGTCACATCGCGCGCGTAGCCGATCGACAGCGTCAGCTCCCCCACCTGCACCGGCGCCGACGGCGTGGAGACATCCACCACCCGCAGGCCACTGCCACGGATGGCGATGTAAAGATAGCCGCCCTCCGCGCACAGCCTGACCTCATCCAGGCCGCCGCCCCACGTGTACGCGAGATAACCCACCTGCGCCGGCGTGCCGCCGATGTCGATCCCATAGAGTCCAGAGGTGACACCATCGCTGCCCATCACCCAGACCACGTCCCCGACCAGCACCGCCTGAGACGCCGTGGCGGGCAGCGTGACCGACCCATCAGCCGTCGCGCGCTCGTACCCGTCCACACTGGACAGATCCCAGATCCCCACGCCAGACCAACCCGAGGACAGGCCGACCGTCCCGAATGCGGTCAGGAAGCGCGCCTCGCCGTAGGCGGTCCCCGCGTCGCCCATCGACCCGACCAACGGGATGCGGCGCGGGATATTTCCGTTGTCCAACGTCCAGAATCGCCCGACCGCCGCCGCCAGGCTGATATTGTCACCCAGGGTGACATACGTAATCCCGGTCTCCTGGATCGACGCCGGATCGCTCACATCGAAGTGGGAGATGTATCCAGACCATGGCGTCATCGCATCCATCGCATCGCCGATCAACGCGATGTTGGACGCGCCCCCATAGGCCGTCCCAAGCAGGACAGGCGACGCCGGCGCCGTCAGATCATAGATCCTGGCCCCGCTACTCGCGCGACCGACGATCAACCGCATCACGCCTCCCGGCCGGTCAGCGACCAGGCATATCGAGCCGCGTACGGCTCTCCAGACTCGGTCAGCGTCACCCAGCAGGTCAGGATGGGCAGATACAGCAGCCGATAACGGCTGGCTCCAGCCACGGCGGTCGCCTCTCCATCAGCCCACGGCGTCAGTACGATTCTGCCGTCCACAACCGCCTGCCCTACCGGTGGAAAATCGGTGCGATAACTCCCCGGCGCCGTGATTTCCGGCGTCGCGCTCGACACCGACCTCCACGCCAGGCAATGGATCTGATGCGGCACCGCCGTATCGATGGCTGCCAATTCAGATGGCACATGACCACGCGCACTGATGGTCGTCTTCAGCTTGCGCGGGCCGAGGTACAGCTTGCGCGTGCTGCCATCCATCATCGGTAACTCCGTGCCGTCGTAGGCGAGCTCGTAGGATTGGTCGACCTCTCCCGCCGTCTCCAGCGCGATCGCCATCGAATCGATGATGAGCTGTCTGATCATCCGTTCACCTGCAACAACAATTTGCGGATCGCCGCCTCCAGGTCGCGCGCGACCTGGGGCTCGGCGTTGACGCGGAACTGGCCGATACCGGGAAACGTCAGGTTGATTGGCGCAATTTGATTTTGCGGATTATCCGCCGCCGTGCTGCGTAGCTCCTGGTTCGCCAATTTGGCGATAGCGGTGCTGAGCGTGCCATACCGTCCGCCGTATTTGATCTGCCCGGGATTGCTGAAGTACGGGACATCGAATCCATTCGACGCAGTGAATTCCCTGGACAGCTCCAGCGCGCGCGCGCGGCCGATGCCGTACGCCTCCAGCTCACTGGCAACCGTCAATCCATTCCATGTTCTTACACCCGCCGTCCGATTGGACTCCCGCGCCGCCAGCAACGCCTTCTCACTCTCCTCCCGGGCCCGGGCTGCCTCGTCGGCGATCGCTGTGTAGCCACCGGCCGCGTCATACGCTGCGCGGCCGGCCTTATCGGTAGCATCAGCCGCCTCAGTCATAGCGCGCAATGTGATCTTGCCGGCCTTGTCCACTATGACCTCAAACCCGTGCATCGCCGCTTCGGCCTGGATGGCCGAGCCCGCTACCCCGCCATTGGCGGCGATGGCGGCGGCGGCGTACCGTGCCCAGCCGGCGGACAGGTCGGCCAGGGAGGCGCCCTTGGTGCGCAGCAGATCCAGCGCAACCTTCAGCTCGGCCGCCTCCTTCTGCAGGATGGCCTGGGAGGTGATGCCGAGGCGCTTGTAGGCTTCTTCCAGGCTGTTGATTCCGGGCGTCAGGCCATCGACCTTTTCGCGCGCGGCGCGCAGGGCTTCGGCGAGCAGCTGGCCGGCCTTGCCGCCGGTGATGCCGAGCGACTCCATGCGCGCCTCGATGGCGGCGATGTCCTGGGGTGTGCTGGCGTTTTTCAGGGCGTCGATCAGGGCGCCCTGGATGGCGCGGCCGGCGTCAACGCCCTTGGCGCCGAGCGCTTCGGTGTGGTCCGCGATCAGGTCGACATGAGCCAGCGCCTGCTGCGCGCCGCTGCTGATGCCGTCGGTCAGGACGCCCCAGTCCTGGCCGCTGGCTGCGATGGCGCGATGCAATACGCCGTCCATCACCTCGGCCAGGGCGCTGGCGCCGCGCTCGCTGCCGCCGAACGCGGCCTCGGCGGCGATGGCGAATTGTTGGAGCTGCCTGCCATCCATCTTGGCGAGAGCCTTGGTCCATTCGGCGCCGACCTGTTCGGCGCCGATCACACCCTGGGCCGCCAGTTCGTCCAGCGCCTGACCATAGGCGCGCACGCTGGCGACGCTGGTCGGGTCGAACAGCGCGCCCATCTCCGCCAAGGCCTTGCCCACCGCCTCGGCGGCGGGCGCGCCTTTGCTTTTCAGGTCCTCGACCTGTTGCGTGAAATCGGCCACCAATACGGCGGCCTGCGGGTCGATCAGGTTGGCGACGGCTTCGCGGGTCAGTTGCGCGGCGGCGTCCACCTCGCGCAAGCCGGCGGAGAGCGCGGCCAGGTGTTTGCCGGCCTCTTCCTTCGATACCGCGCTTTTTTGGCCGAGTTCTTCCGCCAGCGCGGCCTCTCGGTACATCGCCTCCCAGTATTCACGGGCGCCTTCCAGGCTGGCCTGGTAGCGCTCGCGCTCCGCCTCGCCCATGCGCTGCACGTTGGCGGCCACCTGTACCGCCACATCACGGTAGCCAGACAACTCTTGCGCGGCGGCCTGCGCGGCGCCGCGCTGGGCTGCCAGCTCCTCGCGGTACTTGGCCAAGCGCTCGCGGGTGCCGTCGGATTGCAGCGCCATTTCCGCCAGCACCTCGGAGACCTTTTTGACACCAGCAATGGCGACGTCGTACCCGAGGATGCCAATGGTGATCAGCCATTGCGTGGGGATGGCGCGGATGGTGTTCATCGCCGCGCTGCCGGCCCGCTGCACCACCCCCCATCCAGCGGCGATCACTCCGGTGGACTGCCGAGTCTGCGCGGCGGCCTCCATGGCCACGGCCTGAGCCTCTATCCGCGCGGCGCTAACGGCACGGTACCCCGCCATGGTGGCTGCCGTATTCGCCGCGATGGCAGCGGACTCGGCCCGCAATGCGGCCACGTTGGCGGCGCTGACCCGAGACAGATCGGTGGACGCCTGGACGCTCAAGGATTTCGCCGTAGCCAGCCTATTTTGCGCGGCGGTGACAGCCGTCGCGGCGGCTACGGATACCTCAGCCAGTCGCGCCTCGGCGGCCGTCGCGGCAGCGGTGGCGGTGGCATTCGCCGCCCTGGCGGCGGCGACATCTCGTTCCAAGGCCGCGCGCTGAGGACCGTAAATGGCGGCAGCCTCAGCCATGGCGCGGTCCGCCAGGAGCTGATCTAGTGTGGCCTGAGTACTCCTGGCGCGCGCCGCCGCCTCTTGAGCGGCGGCGCTCGCTGCGGCCACGGAGGTATCGCGCACAGCCTTGGCGCGGCGCAGCTCAGCCAGCGCCGCCGCATCACTGGAGGCGGCGCGAGCGGCCATTTCCGTGGCGGACTGCACGGCCGCCCGAGCAGCTACCGCATCGGCGGAGGAGGCATCCTGGGCAGCGCGCGCGCGGGCCACGTCGGCGGCCGCGGCCTCTCTGGCGGCCACGACGGCCTGCTGGACCGCCATGGCGGATTCGGCGGCCGCGCGCCCAGCCAGGGTGCTGGCCTCCGCGCTCGCCACCGTGGCGGCCCTGGTCGACACCATAACCCGCCCATATTCCACCATCGCCGCCCCGGCGCGGTAGACGAAACCGGCCAGCACCGCCTCGCCAGCCAGCAGCGCGGCGGCGGCGATCTCGTCGATATTTTCCGCTACCGTGTTCAGCGCCTCGGCGGCGCCGGTGGTGGCGCCCGAGGTCTGGTCGAGCCGACCGAGGAAGAGCAACCACTCGTTGCCCAGGCGTTGCGTGGCGCGGCCGATAGTCTCCGGGATCGCGGAAAAATCGCGGTCGATGGCGGCGGCCTGGTCTTGCAGCGCCGCGATGACAACATCCGCCGAGAGCTTGCCTTCTTGCGCCATGTTGCGCAGCTCGCCCGTGCTGACGTTGAGGCTGGCGGCCAGCGCCTGCATCAGGCGCGGCGCCTGCTCCATGACGCTGTTGAATTCGTCGCCGCGTAGCACGCCGGACGCCAGCGCCTGCGACAGTTGCCGCGTGGCACCTGCGGCCTCGGCGCCAGACGCGCCGGTGATGGCGAATGATTTCTGGATCGTGCTGGTCAGCCCCTGGATCTCGCTGGCGCTGCCCTTGGTCGACCTGGCCAGGACGGCATAGAGATCCGCCGTGGCGACAATATCGGAACCCACCTCGGTGGAGGTGGCATGCACCCGGTCGAGCGCATCCGCCAGCCCGGCGCCTTCCCCGGCGACCAGTCGCAGCCGCGCCGCCATACCCTTGTATTCCTCGGCGATGGCGGCAACCTCTTGTGCCTGGTTGACCAGAAAATCGGCGGTCAGCGCCAGGCCAACAGCCGCGAGGCCCTTCTCCAGCAGACCAGTCTTACCGGCCGCCGCTTCGGCCTGGTCGCCCACACCGGCGACACCATTGCCGATGGCCGCCACCTCGCCGGCGGCCTGCTTGCCGTCTGCGGTGATCCTGAGCTTGAGGTCGAGTTCTTTGTTTGCCATGACAAGCGCGGCCCCGGGACGCCCCAGGCCGCCGCCGCGTCAAATCACGATCACGCCGCGCGGCTGTTGACGTAGACCGAGCTGCGGCCGTCGGTCGGCTTCTCCACCTTGACGTTGAAGCCCAACGACTGCGCCTCGCCCCGGTTCTTGAATTGCACCGTGCCGTTGGGCTCCATCACGCACATCGGAACATACACATCGCGGTTTTCGCCGGCGGTGTTGTCGGCGATGTAGCGCAGGGCGCCGCGCTGGGGACCGAGGTCGTTGGTGGAAATCTGGCTCCAGCTCACGGCGGTGGTGTCGTAATCGCTGGTGAGGATGTCGCCGACACAGCCGCCGCCGGGGACGATGTAGATGCGACCGAGGTCGGCGTCCAGCACGTAGTCGGTCACGGGGGTATGGACGGTGGCGCCGGTCTTGATGGCGACATTCTCCAGGGCGCGCACGCCGGCCGGGTGACCGGTGTCGACGCCCAACTGATACCAGTGGCCCGCCGCCACCGCCGCGCCGCCGTTGATGGCCTTCGCGGTCACGCTGGCGGCGGTGGTGGTGAGCGCGCCCACGTCGGCGCCGAGGAACATCGCCAGGGCGGCATCGGTGATGTTCTTCGTCGACATCGCGAAGTTGCTGTCGACCTTGCTCGACACGTTCACCAGCGTTTCCGCGACCGGGCCGTCGTCGGAGTAGATCACCGTGGATTCGGGCGAGACGGTCAACTCGAAGCCGGGGGTTTCGGCGAGGTACAACTCGCCGGCGCCGGCGTCGAAAAACAGGCGGCCGGAGCCGAGGACGATATTGCGGGCGGTGGGCAGGCTCATGGTTGATCTCCTGGAGTGAGCGGGGGAACGGGGTTGACGGCCAGGGCGCGCGCCTCGATGCGCTCGATCTGGTCGGGGAACAACAACAGCACGGCGCCGGCCGGGTGAACCACCCCGGCATGCTCGTGAGGGATGGGCAGGGCGTAGGGGCGCGCGAGGGGCGCGCGGGGCTTGCGGCGGCTCACAGGTTGCCTCCAGCGAGATAGACAGGCACGGTGAAGGCCAGCGGGAACAGACCGATGCCAGGCGCATGGAACGGGCGCGGCGCCGGAATGCGGCGCAGCTCGCCCATATATTGAATGTCCGGCCGCCAGCCGTTCAGGGCCTGGATGACGCCCAGCAGCAGCGGCCCGGCATCGCGCAGCAGCGCCCCGCCCTTGGCCGCGTCGGCGGCGTTGCGCACCGCCAGTACAACCAGCCAGCGCTGCTCGATCCCCTGGCCGCCGCCATCGGCGTCGAACGTCATCATGTCCGCGTCGAAACCGACAAACACCGCCGGCGAACGCGGCACCAGCGCGCCGATTTTCTGCGCCAGCTCCTCCTCCTTGACCGCGCCCGCCACCGCCCGCGCCAGCGGCGCCAGGTCGGCCACATTGGCAAGATCGGGCAGTGCCGCGCGCAGCCGCGCCTGGATGGCGGGGCCGGCCTGGAAATAGTCGGTGAGCGCGGCCATCAGACGATGGCGCCGGCGGGGCGGCCGTGGGTGGAATGAGAATGATGGAGTCGCATGGCGCTAGATTCCGCCATGCGCGCGCGAGGCGCGAGAAAACTGGTTTTGTGTTTGAGCGTGCATGGCGGCAAGGGTGCCGCATGCGGGGTGTTGATGGGATGCTGACGGGGGTCAGCATCCCTATCGGGTTACGCGATGAAGCCGCTAACCCGACCTACAGCGTCGCCCCCAACCGCCACAACGTATCGGCCTGTTCTGGCGTGACGCCGAGCGCGGAGATCATTCCGATCACCATCGGGTTGTCGCGATGCACTTCGGTGCTGAACTCCCACCAATCGCGCAGATCGCGGTCGCCCACCGCCACGGCGGCCTCTACCGCGTCGCGCAGGCCGACCTGGTTGAGCGCGAGGCGTATCTGACGGGCGGTGATGATGAGCGGTACCGGTGGCGTGTCCACCACCGGGTACTGGGCGTACACCCATGCGCTGCCCGTCCAGCACGGTCGCATGCCGGCGGGCCACTCATCGACCGATGGCGCCGGCATACCGGCATCGCGCCCAGGAATGGGCGAGTCGCTCACGAACCCGTGAAAGTCGTAGTGGCTCATCAGATCACCTTCATGTGGTAACGCAGCGGGCCAACACTCGGCAGATAGTGCAGCACACGATGACCAGCGTTGGACTGCGCCAGGCGTGTCACCAGCAGCGTGGACATGAACCACACGCTGACGTCATCCGACACTGGACGGTAGCAGTCGTGGCTGGCAATAGCCGCCTGCTCCGTCCAGGTCAGCCCGCCATCCAGGCTCCTCACGACCACGCCGAGCGATCCCGATGCGACGACGTTCGACCCGACGTTGGCGACGCCATGTAGTTGGGAGGTGACTCCGCTCGTCCGTTGCGTCCAGGTGATGCCGTCCGGGCTGGTGATGATCGTCCCGACCGTTCCGACCGCCACCAGGAGCGACCCGGTCCAGATCACCGAGTAGAGAATGTTCGCCACACCGCTCGTCCTGACCGTCCAGGTGATGCCGTCCGGGCTAGTCAACACCGCACCGCCGGACCCAACCATCACGAACTGTGTGCCGGTCCAGACAACGGATCGTAGCTGCAACACCGTCCCGCTGGCCCGCTCCGTCCAGGAGGTACCGTCCGGGCTGGTGTAAATCTTGCCGCTGTTCGCGGCCGCCACGATGAGACCGGCGCCGACGGCAACGTCATAGATATGGTATGAAATACCGGTCGAACGGTACGTCCACGTGATGGCGTCCGGGCTGGTAATCACAGTGCCAGCATTACCCACAACGACGAATTGCGAACCGGTCCAGACCACAGCATTCAGAATGCTGCTCGTGCCGCTGACCCGCTTCATCCACGTTGCACCATCGGCGCTGGAGATGATCGTGCCGCCAGATCCCACCGCGATCATCTGAGCGCCGTCAGTCGCCATGCCGTAGAGCAGCGCGGTCGTGACGATGGTGCTGCGCTGTTCCGCGTAGTCGCCCAGCGCTTGCTCCGGCAGATACGTCAACCCAGGGTATTCGGCTGCGCTGATCTGCCGCCCGTCCATCGGGATATACGCCGGGTCCGACTGCGTGGACGGCAACAGCATGACGGACCCGACTGGCACCCCCCCCGCGCTGCCGGCGCCCGGCAGGCTATCCGCCGCCCGTAGCTCCTCAATGCGCCCGTTGTAGAGACAGAGCGGGCTTTTTTCAGCCATCGTCAGGCCAGGATGATGCCGTCTTCGATCTCGGCCGAGATCGCGGTGGCAGAGATGGCGTGACCCAGGTATTGCACCACTGCGTCGGAGGCGCTGGGCGCGGTCTCGGTGGTTGCTCCGGGCGTGGTGGCGCTCAGATACTGGCGGGCGCCGATGGTGAGACCCGTCTTCTGGGTGTTCTGGCCCTCGAAATACACCGTGGCGTTCTGGCCGGAGGTCACCGCGGAGAGGACGAAGCCGACCGCCTCCTTGCCCGCCGTGGCGGCGTCCGCCTTGCGCACGCGGGCGCCGGCTGAGTTCCAGATGTTGACGAAGTCTCCGGCGGCGAGGTTTTCCGACGCCTGGATGGTGGCGGTGTCGGCGCCGATGCCGACCGGCATGACGGAGTTGTCCAGTTTGCCGGCCGCGTCCAGTGCGACGATCTTGCCGTCGTCGACCGCCCCGGCTGAGATGACGATGGCGGCCACTTCCTGGATTCGTCCAGCGACGTGGGAGAGATATTTTTTCGCGGCCATGATGGGCTCCTATGCGAGGGTGATGGCCTGGCGGCCAGTGAGAAGGATGCGGGTGGGGGCCACGGCGGTGGCGACGATCTGCACCCAGCCGGCGGCCGGCGGGGTGTGGGTGAGGATGCCGTCCGTGCCGGCATAGATGGGTGTGCCCGGCGTCCAGGCCCAGGACGGTTCCACCATCTCACCGGCGGCCTGGAGGGTAACCACATCACCCCCCAGGGCGGCGCCTGTTGTGATGCCGAGGAAGGCGTCGGCGTGGGCGGGCGTGGCCGGGTCGGCGTAGTCTGCACCGTCCACCGTGGCCACCACGGCGCGGTGACCGGAGATGTCGCGAGCGGCGATGAGGGAGAGGATCTGCACGCCGCCGCTACCGGGTGCGCCGTTGGCGCCGGGCGGGCCGGGCGGCCCCTGGATGGCGGCCTCGACGATCTCCAGGCGGACGTCGTCCATGACCACAACCTCGACGCCGGGAACCTCGACGACTTCCACGCTCACGCCACGATCCTCCAGGTGCCACGCAGCAGGGGGCGGGTCTTGCCGGCCTCCACTACATCCAAACGGTAGGCATAGATCCCGGCTGGCAGGGCGGCGTAGGCGGCGTGGCCCAGGTCGATGGCCATGACACCGGTGGCATCCATTGGCGCGAGACCGCCGTCGTCCGTGGACAGGGTGGCCAGCAGCGAGCCGCTACCGCGGTCGTTCAGGGTGAGGATCGCGCTCATGCCGGTGCAGTCCACCACCGGGCCGCCGGCACGCTGGCGGCGGGTGAACGTGAGCACGCGGGTATCGCCCAGAGTACGGGCGATATCGTAGCGCGTGGCGGATTCCGGGAGCATCAATACCCGGCCAGGCCGGCGTCGTCGAACACTGACGCCGCGCTGGAATAGGACGGCGCGGCGGTGGCGGGCTCGTCCTCCGGCGCCCCGCGCTCCGCGAAATCCACCTGCGGGGGCATCACAGCCCGATCCCGTGACGCCGCCGTTCGGCGGTTACGAACTGCACGCTGTTGTCGCTGGCTGGCTCCGGGACGGCGCCCAGATTGATCTTGCCCTGGCTCAGCATGGCCAGGAATTTGACGGCCTCGTCGGCGCGTTTGGCGACGACCTCCGGCACGGCGTCGTGATACATCCGGCTGCGGGCCAGGTCGCAGGCGTAGCTGACAAGTATCGGCGGCACGCTGGCGAGCGGCAGGAGGTACCGGCCGGCCAGGTAGCCGTCGATCACCGCGCCGGCATCGGCCAGCGCCTGATCCACCACGGCCGCATCGACTATGCCGTCGCCGACGCGATCGGTGAGCTGGATCAGCTCCGTCTCGCCGAAGCGGGCGACCAGGTCGGAGAGGACGGCATAGGGCATCAGGGCGCCACTTCCACCACGATCAGCTCCGGCTCTGCGCGCAGGCGAGAGAGGTCGTCGGCGCTGAAGTCGGCCATCGGCACCACGACGCCAGCCGCCGGCCAGGCGCGGCCGCAACGGCGGAAACCGTCGACGCGGGCGCAGATGTGGAGATGCGTCGCGGCCGGCGCTTCGACGGTGACGATCGGTTCCAGGCCGCTGTCGCCCAGCCGGATACCCGGCCCAGGCTTGCCGGCCATGAACTCAACGGTTCCGGCCACAGCCCAGCCGGCATCAATGCCGGCTGGGGGCGCGCCTACCTCGCTGGGGGGGGTATTGGTTGCGGTGGCTGCTTTCTTTGCCATGTCGGCGCTCCATGTAGTGGTACGGCAGGCTCACAGATGGCGGCCGATCGACCCGGCCGCCATGAATCAACCGGCCACGTTCACAGCCACGGGCTGATGATCAGCTCGACGGCCTTGAAGTTGGTGTTGGTCTCGCCGGCGGTGAGGTATTCCTTTTTCAGGATCGCCTCGGCCGCGCCACGGTTGGCGGCACCGCACACAAGGTGGGTCGCCATCACCGGCAGCGGCGAGCCATCCGGCCGGTGCTGGGTTTCCAGCGCCAGGCGGCCGGCGGCGAACGCGGCGGCATCCAGCGTGGCCTTGGAACCGTAGGCCAGCTGGTGGAAGCCGAAACCGGCGACGTGGCGCGCATCCACACCGAACAGGAATTTCTTTTCCATGAACACATTCATGTCCGTGGAGCGGTTGAGGCTGACGAACTCGGCGGCCTTGCGGTCCTGGAAGATCAGCGGCTTCATGAAATTACGGGATAAATCCATCAGGAACCAGGGTTCGCCGGAACCGCCGCCAGTGTTACTCCAGGCAACCTCTGCACCGGCCGAGGTATAGCCGACGTGATCAGTGTCAAAAAAGTATTGGCCGTCGAAGCCCTTGGTGGCGAACCCGTTCGGCAACAGACCCCACACCAGTTCGTCCGGATGCCGCGCCACGATCTCGCCCTGCATGGAGAACATCGGGGCATAGATGCCCAGGCGGTCATCATCGATGTCATCGCGATCGACGCCGATGGTGTGCTCGTAGGTTTTGTTGGTCAGCGAGGCGCCGGCGGCCTCCAGGTTGTTGATTTCACGCTGGCCAATCCATTCGCGCATGCCGGGAATGTCTTTCATCCAGCCATAGTTTTCAGTCTTGGAACTGGACGGCACACGCATGGCGACCTGGTTCCAGCTCGGCGTAACCGAACCGAAACCCTGAAGGAAGGCCGCGTTGAAGCCTTGCTGCAACGCCGACAAATTTGACGGCGTGATCAACATGCCGCCGAACACAATCATCGGCATGGACATATCGCTGGACATATCCAGCGGCACAGCGGCCATGGCCGGGAAGGCGAACATGGCGGCGAACGCCACGCCCACCAGGGCGAGCAACGAAAAGAGCTTTTTCATGGGTGTATCTCCTGAGTTTGAAGAGGGTTGCGCGCTTACCAGCCGAGGCCGACTTGCACCCAGACGCCGTCGCTGTCCACGGCGACAATCTGGCCGGCACGACTGCGGGTGCCGGTGCCGTTGGTCTTGGCGACAGTCTGGTCGTCGACGATGTAGCAGTCGACGCCCGCGTCAGCCTGGGCGATCAGGTCGCCGGCGGCCGAGTTGGCGTACTTGAATACGCCCCGCTCGACGCGCACCAAGGCATCACCCGCCGACACCGCCGTCGCGGATTCGGCGGCGCGACCCACGGCGACCAGGCCGGTGGCGGCCGTTCCGGGGGCGGCATAACCGGCATTGAGCACCACCAGGCTACCCTGGTGGACGGTGGTTGCGGCCTTGACCGGGAAGTCGAAGATTTCTCCGGCGCGGGCCGGGGTATTGCGTGCAGCGGTGAGCGCGGACATGGCTTAGCCCTCCTGTTTGATCTTGCCCTTGGCGAACTGCTCCGGCGTCAGGCCCAAGGCCTTGCACACCGCGAGATCCGCGTCGGACGATTTGTCGGTACCGCCCAGCGCTTTGCCGTCGGTCTGCATGCCGGCCAGCGCGGGGTTGGCCGGGGTGGCGGCGACGTAGCTTTTCAGCGCGGCCAGGTTTGATTTGCCAAGCTCTTCGGCCCAGGTGCGCTGCGCCGGCAGCAGACGGCCCTCGCTCAGCGCGGTATCGATGACCTGGCTGGCCTCGCCCTGGTTGAGGCGCGCGGACAACGCCGCCACCTCGGTTTGCAGGGATTGCATCACGCCGACCGCAACGTATTTCTCGGGGTCGGGCGTCGCCGATTTCAGGGCGGCGATCTGGGTGGTTTGGTCGGCGGACTGGGATTTGAGCGCGGCGACACCGGCCATGGCATCGGCCTCGGTCGTGGTTTCCGGCAGGCCCAGCACGGCGAGCAGCTTCTTCAGCGTTTCGTTCACGGGTGTCTCCTCTGGTGAGGTGGTGGGGAAAAACTGTTGGGCCAGCGCGGCGGTCAGCGCCACGCTGATGGCATCCATACCGTCGAGCCCGGGGGTATTGGTCAGCGCGGCCATCTTGATCGCCAGGATGTCGCCGGCATGCGGGTCGAACTCGAACACCGGTGAGATGTACCGATATTCCGACGCGGCGATGTGCGTCGCCGCCTTGGCGGTCCACGCCACATTGGTGGCAAATAGGCCGCGACCGGGGCGCCAGTCCAGATCGGCGCCATGGAACCACCCGCCCGCCGGCGCCGCCTGGCCATTTTTCTCGCTCAGCAGGGTCTGGTGCTCGTAGTCGATGACAAACGGATTGCGCCGAGCACGGGCGGCGGCCAGCACGCGGCTGGCGGCCAGGTCATCCATGCGCCAGGCCGGCACGCCGTTGGGGCGGCCATCGACGGCGCGGAACTCCCCGGCCGGCAGCAACTGGATTTCAGTTGCCCCCGGCTGGAGGGCGGTGGTGAGGACGGCGATTGCGGTGCGGGTCGGCATGGCTGCAAGTATCTGGCGGCGGAAGAAACGAGGGGATGCTGACCGAGGTCAGCGGATGCCTTGGCGCGCCGGGCAGCGGGTTTTGCCGCCTGGGGCGCTTAGGCACCCGGCGTGCCGAGCACTGGTGCAGCGGGAGCGCCGGCGCTTTGCCGTTTTTCTATTACGCTCGTAGAGCCGTTTTAAGGCGTTCTATTTGCTCCTGGCTACCTACCCATGCCGATCTGTAATTGCGTTGAATGGCATAGCGTCAAACCGGCGTCAAATTCGGTTTTTGAAACGCGGTGTATCTGCCGTGTCTTATGCCACCACATCAATCGGCCAGATACCCCGTCAGAATACCCAGAATCGTCCGCTCATCCTCGCCGCTGACGCCGAGGAATGGCCGCGCTGGAATCTTGCCGGAGCGAGAGCCGAACTGATGCACGGCGGCGCCGGCATCCCAGGCGTCGGCAAAACGATCGGTGCCGATGGCGACGCCGCCGGGGATCAGTTGCCAGTTGATGGAGTCTTGCAGCAGACCGCTGGCCACCAGCGGCCTCTTGTTCTGGGCATAGCCTGCCCCCTTGCTGGTGATCTTGCCAGTCTTCTTGCTATACACCCCGGACTTGCCGCCCAGGTAATCCAGAATCGTTGCCTGGCTGTTTGGCGCCCAGCGCTCGCCATCCGGGCCGGTGCTGCTGCTGAAGCGGGCTTGCGAGGACTCGGTCAGCCGCTCGCCGATCTCGGACAAGGCCGGCGCCAGGTTGTCGACGCGGCCGGCGAGCGCTTGCAGCGCATCGAGCACGGCGCGGTTGTCGATTTCGACGGTGATCATGGCGCGGGCTGTAGCGCAGGCGTCTCGCCTGCGTCATGGGTAGGGGCGGGCGGCTCCAGCAGCGCCTTGAGCCTGGCCAGGTGGGCGCGCGCTTCTGGCGTGGCCTCCACCGGTTCAAGCGGTTGCGCCGCGTGCCAGGCATGCCAGCCGCGCAGCCAGTGGGCCTTCAGGTCGTGCAGACGATAGGGACAGTCGTCGACAGATAAGCCCCGCATGGCGGCTTGTTCACCGAATTCCTGGGCACGGGTTTCGTCTGGAGTCGTCATTTCGGCAATCTATAGGGATTTCCGTCGTTCATGGTGGCGCCGTCCAGGAGGTCGCTTATACTGAGGGCGCGCCCCGTGGTTGGCTGGCCTGTCTGAAACGCCTCGGCGTTGGAGTAGGACGGGAAGATCCCCAGCGGGGCGCTTTCTATTTCCACCGCCTCCAGTGCGTGCAACTGACGCTTTTCCTTGGCTCCCAGGTAATCCTTCACGGTCAGCTTGACCCGGTACAGGTCCGAGCCAATCAACAACGGCGCATAGAAGCGGTATACGGCCCTGACATCCGGGTTGTGGTGCGCGTCATCCAGGTGGCTTTCCGCCACCACCGCATGCCTGGATAGTGATTCGATTCCGGCTACAGCCCTGGATTCCGCCACGGTTTGATCCGCGTTGTCGCCCATTTTCTTGCGCCCGGCCTTGTTCACGCGCAACAGCCATCCGGTGTCATTGTTGGCCAGCCCGTTGCGGGCCTGCATGGCCCGCAGCAGGTCGTCGGCGGCCTTGGCTAGTTGTGCCTTGGAGAGGCCGGCGCCGAACTCCTCGCCGGTGAGGACGGTCACCGGCACCGGCGGCAGATCAGCCAACCCCGGTCGCTGCCCGTTGAAATCCAGGTCGGGCTTGGGGTTGCGCACCGTGGCCAGGCTGGCCGCCAGGGCGTCCCCCAACTCCGGATGCAGCCGCGCGGCCTTCGCCAGCATGGCCTGGCGCAGTGCGTCGGCATTGCTCGCCCCCGGCGCATAGCCCCAACCCTTGTCGATGCCAATCTGCTCGCCCGTCTTCGGGTCGAGTGCGTCCCAGCCT
Source organism: uncultured Thiobacillus sp. (assembly GCA_964581195.1). Lineage (GTDB taxonomy): Bacteria > Pseudomonadota > Gammaproteobacteria > Burkholderiales > Thiobacillaceae > PFJX01. The sequence continues at coordinate 20,248 of CAZONS010000017.1, forward strand.
TCCGGCGGCCGCGCCTTGTCGCCCGTGCCCGGCTGGCTTTGCGCGACGATCTTGCAGCGGCAGCCCCAGCCGTTGGGGGCGAAATGGGTTTGCCAGAATTCATGTTTCGCCGGCAACGTCAGGCCGTGCCAGGCCTGGTGGTGCGGGCGCGGGTGCATCACGCTGTCGTTGTGCACATAACGCCAGTAGGGCATGGCGGCCAGGGTGTCGGGGTCGGTCAACTGCCGGTAGCGGCCGGCGGCGTGGCTGGCGCGCACGTTGGTTTCAAAGATCACCTTGGTGCGCCAGGCTTCGCCACCCTTCGTGCCCTCTCCGGTCCAGCCGTGCCAGCCATGTTGCGCCACGATGCGCTTGAAATCGCGGCGGAACGCTTCCAGCGTGGTGCGTTGCAGGGGGGAGACCGCGCCGCGCAGATCCTCCAGCAAGTCCGCCTTCATCGCGCCGGCCACGACGAAGGCGCGGTCGTGCGCGCCTTTTTTGATGTCGTCCCAACGTTCCGTCGGCAGGTTGAGCTTGGCGCGGAAGAAATCGATCTGTTCCTGAAACGGCAGGTTCAGCGCCAGCGCCAGCGGATCAGCCATCGTTTTGCGCCTCGACCATGCCAGCCAGCTCGGATGCGGCGAACCCGAGCGCCATGATGCGCGTCAACTCTTCCGTGTCCAGGTGGCCGTAGGCGGCGAGCAGGCCGTCCTGCAACTGCTCGATAGTCTCGGCGGACAAGGCCATCGCGCCGATGTCTGCGATAAGGTCGGACATTGCGCTGGCGGTGTCGCCGACCAGTCTGGCGGCCTGGCGGGCGGGGGTGTCTGGCTCTTCCTCCGGCTTCGCCTTGAGGGCGGCCAGGGCGGTGGCTCGGGTGTTCGGCGCGGCCGGCGCGCCGAACACCGCCTCATTCTCATCCGCCTGCGGGATGCGCAGCTTTTCATGTACCCATCCCACCGGGATACGCGCGCCGCCAGCGGCGAGGATCGGCAGGGATTCGGCGTAGAGCTTGAGGTCTTCGGCCTCTCCGGTGTCGAATTCAAAGCGCGGGCAGCGGCGCAGGCCGTCGATGCCGGGGCGGTTGAGGGCGATCAGCGGATAGACCAGATCCCGCGTCAGCGTGCCGGCGATCTGGCGGGCATCGCTCTTGCGGATGTCGCCGCGCACCTCGCTGTGCAGATCGGCCACGCCTGACCCCATGCCGGTGGCCTTGGCTTCGGCGCTGAGTACTTGGCCCAGGATGGCCTTGCTTTGCGCGCCATCGGCCCAACTGACCATGTCCAAATGCGGGTTGCCGCTTCCACTGCCGACGATCTTCTGGATCTCGATGCTCATACCCTCCGGCATGATGGCGCGGGCATCGTGCCCCAGCGCTGAGACGGCGCGCATCAGACTGGATTTTTCTTCCGAGCTGGCGCCGCTCATGTATTTGCCAACGATGATCGGCAGGCCGTAGGTCTCCAGGAATTCGGCAAAGTCGCCGATGCTGTACGCCTTGTAGAGGAACGGCCAGAGCACGGCACGGAACAGGCCGGCGCGGCCGAGGTAGCCGGTTTTGACCTTGCGGTGCTGGTGCATGATCCAGCCCATCGGCGTCGGGATGGCTCCGTCGCCGCCGCCGTCGTTCAGGCGCAGCTCGCGGCGGGTCATGTCGGTGCGAAACCAGGTCTGCGGACGCGGGTGGAAGCGCGGAATGCGCTCCTGGCCATCGCGTACCCACTCCAGCTCGATGGCGCTGAAGCCGTGGCCGACGGCGTCCATCATGCTGATGATGACATCCTCCAGGTCATCGACCACGTCGCGCAGGATTTCATCCGCCCATTCGGCGGCGGCGGTTTCGGCGGCGTTGGGGTTTTTCGGCGGCACGATGCGCCAGTCCAGCCCAGTCAGCGCACCGGCGCGCTTGTCGTACTCGCAGCGCAGGTGCGCGTCGCGGTCATACATGTCGTCGAACAACTGCGCCTGGGCGGTGATGTCGCCCCGGTCGGCTTCGGCCAGGATGCGCGCCGCCCGGGCCGGCGTCAGGCCGTCCAGGTGCGATTCCACCATCTGGTGTTGCAGTGCCGTCATGCGCGCGGTCTGCGGCTCGGCGATCTCGCTGGTGTTGAACGGTTGCCCGTACTGGTCGAGGATTCTTGCCATCAGAACATTCTCCGGTCGGCGCTGCCGCTGTCATCGTTGTCATCGTCGTGCGCGGTGCCGTCGCGGCGCTGGCCGTGGCGGCCGATGCTGTGAAAACCTTCGGCGCCGGCAAAGCCGGTGGTGGCCGCCATCCACAGCATGTGCAGCGCGTCCGGGCCGTCGTCGTGGTCGGCCTTGGGGAAGTGGCGGAGCTGGTCGATCAGGGTGGCCTGGCTGGCGTGCAGGCGGATCAGGCCGTTGACCATGTGCGGTTGGAGGCTCTCGATGCGGAGCAGCTTGTCGGCGTGGGGGGTGACGGCCCGCGCCGGGACCGGGATGCCGCGTTGGGCGGCGCGCTTGACCAGTTCGGTGCGCAGGAACTCCTGGAACTGCACGGTCTCGATGATCCAGAGCAGGCAGCGGTATTCGGCCTGCAAGCTGATCACGTCTTCGATGATGCGGTCGGGCAGGCGCTTTTTGACCTGGGCCTCGACCACGTCGAGGATGCCGGTGGCGCGGTTGAATCCGCCCACCAGGAGCGCAGACGGGTCGCGGCTGGCGCCCGCCTTGCCCAAAGACGGGTCGCAGGCGCCGTAGAACAGCCACTCGCGCAAGCGGTTGACCCAGAAGCCGATGGCCTTGGCGAAGGGGGCGTCGTCGTCGCTGAGCGGGTCGTTCTGCAACTCGCTGTCGAAGGCGGCGTGGCCGTCGCGGGCGCGGATCTTCATCAGGTCGTAAAGCGGCCGGCCGGCGGGCCAGCTCACTTCCGATCCGGCGTCCATCTCCAGCTTGCGGGCGTCGTAGAAGGCCCTGGCCATGCCCTCGCCCTGGGCGTGGATGAGGTTTTCCCATTCGTCCCAGAGCTGCATGTTGTCGGGCCAACGCAGGACAGCCTTGAACTTCATCGATCGCCACATGGGGTTCTTCTGCAGCCGGGCCAGCACGCTGTCGTAGTGCAGGATGGTGCCGATGACGATGACGTCAAACTTGTCGCCGGCGCCGCCCAGTTTCAGCACCGCCTTGGTGATCCATGACTGGAGCTTGTCGCGCTGCTCGGGGGTTTTAACGTTCTCGTCGTTTTCCAGATCGTCGCCGACGAACAGGTCGGGCCGGTGCGGGC
>CAZONS010000018.1:0-22905 GCA_964581195.1 uncultured Thiobacillus sp.
CCCATCGGGAAGATGTCGTGCAGGTAGCGGCTGTTGCCCTTCTCCGGCCCCCAGGCCTCGCGGAAGTGCTTGACCATGTCGCGCACCTGCGCCTGGACGTTGTGATCCTCGTAGAACGCGCGGATGAACTCGATCACCTGCCAGTGTTCGTCGGTGAGTTCGAGTCCTTCCTTGGCGGCCTGGGCGCGGGCGAAATGCGCGTTCCAGGCGTCCATGTCGAGGATGTAGCCTTCCTGGTCGGTCAGCACCTCGCGGCCATCCACCCGCAGCGCGCAGGTATGGAGGGCGTAGGGACTGGTGCTGTCGAGCGCATCCTTGCGGTAGTTGATCCTGGGCATCTCATGCATGGTGGATTCTCCTTGTCAGGGTGAAGGAAGGGTCAAGTCGCGCCACCGACATCGGCATGCCGGGTCGCCAGGTGATAGATCCGCAGCAGGTCGTCCTCGCTCACATCGATGAAGGAATCGATCTGCGACAGGGCGTAGACCAGGTCGCTGTGGGCGATCATGGCTTTCTCCCCGGCTTCCGCGGGTTCGCGCGTCGGCCCCAGCCTCGCCATCCAGAGCGGGTAGCGACGATGCTGGAAAGGCGCGTTGAACAGCATGGCCACGGTCAACAGAATCAACACGTTGAGCAGTAGCGGCGTGACCAGATAGGCATAGCCCAGGGTGTGCACGCCCGGCCCGCCCATCACCACCGCCAGCGCCGCCGCGCCGCCCGGGGGATGCAGGCAGCGCAGGTAGTACATCGCGGCGATCGACAGGGCCACCGCCACGGCGGCGGCGGTCAGGACATCCTGGATGAACAGCACGCAGGTGATGCCGATGGCGGAAGAAAGCAGATGTCCGCCGAGCACCGGCCAGGGCTGCGATAAAGGGCTGTGCGGCGCGGCGAACAGGAGCACGGCGGAAGCGCCCATCGAGGTGACGATCAGCGCGGTGCCGTGCTCGCCCAGGACGCCGTGGCTGACGATCAGCACCCCGAGGATGCCGAGGAAGGCGCCAAGCGCGGAAAGGCCCTTCTCCGTATGGCTGGCGGGATGCGGGTCTTCACCAATCCAGCGGCGCCAATTGGCCCACTCATTCATGCCGTCCACCTCGTTCAAATCGGGTGGAAAACAGTGTATGAGCAGGAACTTATATTCAGCTAACGATATTTATTGGTGTTATATATCGTGTTATTGAATACATATGGAGCGCCGGCATGGATATCGAGTTCGCCAGAACCTTTCTCGCGGTGGCCGCCGCGGGTAATTTCGTCGGCGCCGCGGCGCGCCTGCACATCACCCAATCCACCGTCAGCGCCCGCATCCAGACCCTGGAGACGCAGATGGGCGCGCGCCTGTTTCGGCGCGGACGTGGCGGCGCCGAACTGACCGCCGCCGGCCATCGATTTCTCCGCCACGCCAAGACCCTGGTCCGCACTCTTGAACAGGCGCGTCATGAAGTCAGCCTGCCCAGCGGTTTCAGCGGCAGCCTCACCCTGAGCGGACGCAATGCCCTGTGGGAGGACTTCCTGCCGCGCTGGGTGAAATGGATGCGCGGCGCCGTGCCCGATGTCTCCCTGCGCCTGGAACTGGGGTTCGAGGAGGGCATCATGCAGGGCCTGGTGCAGGGCATCATCGACATCGGCGTCATGTACACCCCGGAGAGCCGGCCGGGGCTGGCGGTGGAGCATCTGTTCGACGAATCCATGGTGCTGGTGACCAGCAACCCCGACCGCCCCTGGCCGGACCCCGACTACATCCACGTCGACTGGGGCGCGGAGTTCCATGCTCAGTTCGGCGCCCGCTTTCCAACCGTGGAGACGCCCGCCCAGATCGCCAACATCGGCTGGATCGGCCTGCAACTGATGCAGTCGCATGGCGGCTCGGTCTACCTGCCACAACGCGTGGTGCGGGGCGCGATCGAACAGGGCAAGCTGTGGCGGGTGCATGAAAGCCCGCTGATCAAGCTGCCCGCCTACATGGTGTTTCCGATGGACCGGGACGAGGCGCACCTGGCGCGCGCGGTGCAGAAACTGCGCTCGCTGGGCGCCGAGGAGCGCGCCAGGCAGGGCGACGAAATCAAGCCGATCGCGGCGGCCGCGCCGGGGTAAACAGGGTCTCGCCGAGCCGATCGAACTGCTGGTAGACCTTGTGGGTCCAGACCCGGACACGCTGCCTGTCCATCAGACCCAGTCCGGACTGGTTCGATTGGCCGGCCGCCCAGAGGCTGGCGCCGACGTGGTCGATCCTGCGCATGCTGGCGGCGTTGAGTTCCGGCAGTTCGAACGCCAGCGCGCCCAGTTCCCTGGCCCGCTCCCTTGCGGGGGCGGCCTCGTAGGCGGCGAAATCCCGACCGCGCCCGAAGTTCTTCACCACCACATAGACGGCACCGTCGCCATGGCGATCCAGCAGGGTGTCGAGCAGGGCGATGCCGTCGGCGCCGTCGTCGAGCACATGCCAGAACACCACCGCGACGCCCTCCTCGGCCGCCAGGCCCAGCAGATCGTTCTGCTCGATCCAGCGCAGCAGGGGGTGCGCGGTCTGGGCCGCGAGATCCACCAGGATGTCCTGATCGCATTCCAGCGCGGCTTCCATGATCTGGTCGGCGCTCGCGAAGTCGTCGAGGACGACCGGCCGGCTGTACTCGCCATAGAAGCGCAGCAAGGCGCCGTGCGAGCGGTCGCTGTCGAAGGCCGCGAAGGGCAACCCCTTGTCGATGTGGTACTGGGCCAGCAGCCGCGCCAGAACGGACTTGCCGACGCCGCCCTTCTCGCCGCCGATGAAATGAATCTTGCTCATGGGTTTCCTTGTCATCACTGTGGCGCCGGCTAGAAGCCGGCCGAATCAATAGACGCCGGCCGCAAGCCGGCGCCACATCGCTTATTGCCCGACGCCGCCGGAGAACTCCTTGCGTCCGAGCAGTTCGATCCTGACCGGCTTCACCTTCCAGATGTCCTCGCTGTAATCCTGGATGGAACGGTCCGAGGAGAACTTGCCGCTGCGGGCGATGTTGAGCAGCGCCATGCGCGACCAGTGTTCCACGTCGCGCCAGGCGAGGCCGACCTGAGTCTGGGCGTCGACATAGCCGCGGAAATCCGCCAGCAGCATGTAGGGGTCGTGGTGGAGCAGGTTGTCGATCAGGGGCTTGAACAGGTCGCGGTCGCCGCGCGAGAAGTAGCCGTCACGGATGAGGTCGATGACCGCCTTGAGTTCCGGATCGCTGTGGTAGCAATCGCTCGGGTGATAGCCGCTGTGCTTCAATGCCGCGACTTCCTCGGCGGAGAGGCCGAACAGGAAGAAGTTCTCCGGCCCCGCCTCCTCGCGAATCTCCACGTTGGCGCCATCGAGGGTGCCGATGGTCAGCGCCCCGTTCATCATGAACTTCATGTTGCCGGTGCCGGAAGCCTCCTTGCCCGCGGTGGAGATCTGTTCCGAGAGTTCGGCGGCGGGATAGATGCGCTGGCCGTTGCTGACGTTGAAGTTGGGCAGGTAGACGACCTTGAGCAGGTCGCGCACCGCCGGGTCCCTGTTGACCATGTCGCCGACGCAGGTAAGCAGCCGGATCATCAGCTTGGCCATGTGATAGCCGGGCGCGGCCTTGCCGCCGAAGATGAAGGTGCGCGGCGTGATGTCGGTGTTCGGACTGTGCTTGAGACGCAGATAGAGGGCGATGATGTGCAGGGCGTTGAGGTGCTGGCGCTTGTATTCGTGGATGCGCTTGACCTGCACGTCGAACAGGCTTTGCGGATCGACCTTGATGTCCAGGCGGCGGCGCAGGAAGCCGGCGAAATCCTCCTTGGTGGCACGCTTGATGTAGCGCCACTCGGCGCGGAAGGCGGCGTCCTCGACATGCGGTTCCAGTTCGCGCAGCCGCGACAGGTCGCGCGCCCAGCCCGCGCCGATGCTCTGGTCGAGCAGGCCGGCGAGACGGGGATTGGCCAGGGCGATCCAGCGTCGGGGGGTGACGCCGTTGGTCTTGTTGCTGAACTTCTCCGGCGCCAGCGCATGAAAATCCGCCAGCACGTCGGCCTTCAGCAACTCGGTGTGCAGCGCCGCGACGCCGTTGATGGCGTGGCTGCCGACACAGGCCAGGTGCGCCATGCGGACATGACGCTCGCCGTGTTCGTCGATCAGCGACAATTTGCCCAACCGCTCATGGTCGCCGAGGAAGCGCAGGCGGACCGCGTCGAGATGGCGGGCGTTGATCTCATAGATGATTTCCAGATGTCGCGGCAGGATGCGCGCGAACAGGGCCACCGGCCACTGCTCCAGCGCCTCCGGCAGCAGGGTGTGGTTGGTGTAGGCGAAGGTCTTGCGGGTGATGGCCCAGGCCGGCTCCCAGTCCATGCCCGCCTCGTCGATCAGCAGGCGCATCAGTTCCGCGATGGCCACCGCCGGATGCGTGTCGTTGAGCTGCACCGCGTACTTCTCGTGGAAGCGCTCCAGCGGGATGCCCTGTCCGCGCATGATCCGCAGCATGTCCTGCAGCGAGCAGGCGACGAAGAAATACTGCTGCTGCAGGCGCAGTTCCTTGCCCTGGATCTGCTCGTCGTTGGGATAGAGCACCTTGGTGATGTTCTCCGACACCACCTTCTTGTTCACCGCGCCCCAGTAATCGCCGCGGTTGAAGGTGGACAGATCGAACGACTCCGACGCCTCCGCGCGCCACAGCCGCAAGGTGTTGGCGGTGTTGTTGTGATAGCCGAGGATGGGCGTGTCGTAGGGCGTGCCGAGCAGCGTCCAGGCGGGCAGCCACTGGTGCCGGGTCCGCCCCTGGTCGTCGACGTATCGGTGGGTATGGCCGCCCAGCTTGACCTCCACCGCCCACTCCGGCCGGGCCAGTTCCCAGGGGTTGCCGAAGCGCAGCCATTTGTCGGTCAGTTCCACCTGCTGCCCGTCGACGATGTCCTGCGCGAAGATGCCGAACTCGTAGCGGATGCCGTAGCCCAGCGCGGGGATTTCCAGCGTCGCCATGGAGTCGAGGAAGCAGGCGGCCAGCCGGCCGAGGCCGCCGTTGCCCAGGCCCGGCTCATCCTCCTGGGCCAGCAACTCCTCGTAGGACAGGCCGAGTTCGCGCATCGCCTGGCGCGCCTGCGCGTCGATGCCGAGGTTCACCAGGTTGTTGCCGAGGTGCGGCCCGAGCAGGAACTCGGCGGAGAAATAGCAGACCGTGCGCGAACCCAGCCGGGTATAGGTCTCGGCGGTGCTGATCCAGCGCTGCAGCATGCGGTCGCGCACCGTATGCGCCAGCGCCATGTAGTAATCGTGCGCCGTCGCCAGCGCCGGGAATTTGCCCTGGGTGTAGAGCAGGTTGTCGAGAAAGTCGCGCTTCAGCGCATCCTTGTCCAGGCCGGTGCGTTCGTCGGGGAGATCGGAGCAGTCCATTGTTGGGCGGCGGTGGTCACGGTCACCCCTACTCGCAAGAAGGATGCCGGCTCACGGCGACGGAAAAGCGGCCGAACCGCGCGCTTTCCGCCCGCTCACGGGCGATTCGCGCCCCGCGACGAGCCAGGCCGCACCAGCCTGGTGCAACCTCGGCAGGCCCGTGACGCCTCAGTCCGATAGCCAATGGCAGGACAGGGGCGGCAGGACGATCGTGTCGTCATCCGCCTCGACGCGCGCGCCCGAGCAGAGATCGCGCATGCCGTCGGAGACGAAGAAGCCGTGCGTGCGCAAGCCGTCGATGCGCAGCGGCTGCGCCGCGTCGTTGAAGTTGACCAGCACCAGCACCCGGTTGCGGCTGTTGTGCGGGTCGGTCCGGATGAACACCAGCAGGTTGGGGTTGTCCACGCTGAGCAACTGGCGATTGTCGAAGTCCGCGAAGGCGGTGACTTCCTTGCGCAACGCGATCATCTTCTTCAGCGCGCTGAAGATGCGCTGCTCCACGGTGCCGGTCTCATGGCGTTTCTTCGCCTTGTTCCAGTTGAAGGTGGAGCGGTGCATCCAGCGGTTGTCGGCCGCCTTGGCCGGGTCGGCGAGGTATTCCAGGCTGTTGAGCGTGCCGATCGCGTCGCCGTAGTACAGCAGCGGGATGCCGCCGAAGGAGAGGATCACGCTGTGGAGCAGCACGATGGTCCTGATCGCGGCGTCGATGGCCGCCTCGTCACCGCTTTCCAGGGCCGATTCCAGCCCGACCAGGGAGGCGAGCGAGCCGGAGATGCGGGCGTCGCCGGTCTTGGGGTTCTCGCCGAAGGGCAGGCCGCGCGCCGGCGAGCCGGGAAAGCGGCCGGTGAAGTAATCGATCAGGAAGCGGCGGTGGCGGTGCGGGTCGAAGCCGGCCAGGCGGATGTCGTTGTCGTCGAAGCCGAGGCCGATGTCGTCGTGGCAGCGCACATAATTCAGCCAGGTCGCCCGTTCCAGCTTGCTCGGCAGGCTCTTGATGCCCTGGCTGAGCACCGCCGCGTTCTTGGTCGCCACCGCGTCCCAGAGCAGGGCCATCAGGGTGGCGTTGTAGGCGATCTCGCATTCCTTGGCGTTGATCGCGTCCTCGCCGAAATACTTGGAGATCTCGCCGGGCGCGACGATGGCCTCGGCGATGAACAGCACGCCCGGCGCGGTGACCTGGCAACAGTCCTTCATCAGTTGCAGCAGCAGGTGTGCCTCGCGCTCGTTCTGGCAGACGCTGCCCATCTTCTTCCAGAGGAAGGCCACCGCATCCAGGCGCAGGATGTCGGCGCCCTGGTTGGCCCAGAACAGGATGACATCGATCATCTCGATCAGCACCGCCGGATTGCGGTAGTTCAGATCCCACTGGTAGGTGTTGAACACGGTCATCACCCACTTGCCCATTGCCGCGTCCCAGGTGAAGTTGCCCGGCGCGGTTTCCGGGAAGATCTCCGGCATGGTCTCTTCGAAGATGTCCGGCGTCTCGCGGTCGTCGAAGATGTAGTAGTAATCCTGGTACTTCTTTTCGCCCTGGCGGGCGCGGCGCGCCCATTCATGCTGGTCCGAGGTGTGGTTCACCACCACGTCCAGGACAAGCAGCATGTCGCGCTTCTTGAGGGTGGCGGCGAGGGCGACGATGTCCTCGTTGCCGCCGAAGCGGGCATCGATCCTCTTGAAGTCGCATACCGCGTAGCCGCCATCGCTGGCGTCCGGCGGGCAGTCGAGGATGGGCATGACATGCAGCATGTTGATGCCCAGTTCCTGCAGGTAGGGCAGGTTCGCGCGCAGGCCCTTGAGGTCGTCGGCGAAACGGTCGCAATAGAGCGCCATGCCGACCCACTTCTGACTGAGGAACCAGTTGTAATCCTTCTCCCGCTCCAGATCCGACTTGCGCAGGGCGGGCACCCGTTCGATGTAGCGCCGCGTCAGCATCTCGACCAGATCGCGCATCTGCGCCTTGAAATCCGGACGCTCGCCATAGAGCAGGTGGAACAGGGAATGGATGGCATAGAAGTTCGCCCCGAGACGGGTATAGAAATGCCGCATCCGCCCATTGCCGGTCTCGGGCTTCAACTCGCTCATGATCTCGTTGAGCAAGGAATGGGAGGCTTGTTCGTACATGGGCGGTCTCCTGTTTGGCGTGGCCGGCGGCTGGCGCCGTCACGCCCCGGGCTGGCGGAGGATGTCGGGCGGGTTCGGCATCCTCGCGGGCGTTCAGATGGGGTGGGAAAGGCCTGTTCGCGTGATCGGTCCGGAGCAGGCCCTGTCAATGCGTCATTCTACAGGCTCGCGTTTCCCCACATGGCGACGACGGCACTGGCCGCTTGCCGCCACCCGCGCTATCCTGCCCCATCGCCCGCCACTCTCAACGCCCTTCATCATGACTTACTGCCTCGCCATCAAGGTCAACGACGGCCTGGTGCTCGCCTCCGATTCCCGCACCAACGCGGGGGTGGATTACGTGAACACCTACGGCAAGATGCACATCTTCAACCAGGCCGAGGACCGTCTCCTGGTGCTGCTCAGCGCCGGCAACCTGGGCACCACCCAGGCGGTGCTCAACGCCATTCAGCGGGATCTGGAAAACCCGGACAGCGAGGCCAGCCTGAATCATTTCGACTACCTGTTCGATGTCGCCCAGTACATCGGCGAGCTGAGCCTGCGGGTGCAGAAACGGCACAGCGCCGGACTGGAGCAGAGCGGTCTCAACGTCGGTTCCAGCTTCATCCTCGGCGGCCAGATCAAGGGCCGCCCGCCCAACATCTTCCTCATCTACCCCGAGGGCAACTACATCACCGCCTGCGAGGAAACGCCGTATCTACAGATCGGCGAGACCAAGTACGGCAAGCCCATCCTCGACCGCTTCATCACCCCCAAGACCAACCTCAACGACGCCGCCCGCTGCGCCCTGGTCTCGCTCGATTCCACCATGCGCTCCAACATCTCGGTCGGGCCGCCGCTGGAACTGGCGATCTACAAGGCGGACAGCCTGAAGATCGAGCAGCACATGGTGCTGCGCGAAGGCATGGCCTTTCATCAACGCCTGCAGAAACGCTGGTCGGAAGGCCTGAAGCGCGCCTTCGGCGGCCTGCCGCGTTTCTCCTGGGAGGAGAACCCTCCCGCGAAATAGGCCCGCCGGATGGGGGTTCCGGACGTTCCGGAACACGCGGCGGACACACGGCATCGCCCCCGCTCATCCGTGCCGGCCCGGAGCCCGCGCGGACGGCAAGGAGGACATGGCAATGGATGTGACCGCGTTGCAGCGCGCGCGCGCCCTGATCGCCGAGCGAACCGGATTGCGCGTGCGCCCCGAGGATCAGGCCTTGCTGGCCCGGGTGCTCACCGAACGGGCGACCGCGCTGCGCCTCGCCGACGCCGAGCAATACTGCCGGCTGCTGGCCGCGGACAAGGACATCCATGGCGAGCGTGAAGCGCTGGTCGGACTGCTGACCGCCGGGGAAACATTCTTCTTTCGTGATGAAGGCCTGCATGCGTTGCTGCGGAGCACGATCTTGCCGGAACTCATCGCGCGCGCCGCGGCCACGCGCCGCCTGCGCATCTGGAGCGCCGGTTGTTCGAGCGGAGAAGAAGCGTATTCACTGGCCATCCTGCTGGATGAACTGCTGCCCGACCAGTCAGGCTGGCACATCCTGCTCCTGGGCACCGACATCAACCAGGACGCGATCGCCAGGGCCCGGGCGGGCCGTTATGGCGACTGGTCGTTCCGGAGTGCCAGCGACGAGCGGCGGCAACGTCACTTCCAGCGCGCCGGCAATACCTGGACGTTGAGGGCCGCCTTGCGCGACAGGGTGACCTTCGCGGCCGGCGACCTCCTGACCGACCCCTTCCCGTACGCGCCTCACCTGCGCGACATGGATCTCATCCTGTGCCGCAACACCTTCATCTACATGGTGCCCGAGGCCATCGCCACCATCCTCGGCAAATTCACCGAAACCCTGTCCGAGGGCGGCATGCTGATCACCGGTCATGGCGAGTTGCATGCCCATCACCTGGGCCGGCTGCGTACACGGGTGTTTGCGGAGTCCATCCTGTACCAGAAGGTCCCGGCCGACTTTCACCCGGCCGCCCGCGCCATGCCGGTGGCCGCGCCGCCGGAGCGACCGGCCACCGTGACGCGCGCGCAAGTCCCCGCCCGGCCGCGCGTGGCTCCGCCGCCGCCCCCGCCCGCCGGGGAGGCCGCCGCGACGGCGATGCAAAAGGCCTGGGATTGCGCGAACCAGGGCCGGCGTGAACAGGCGGAACAAGCCTGCCGCGCCTTGATCGCGGGCGATCCGCCGCGGGCAGAACCGCATTACCTGCTCGCCCTGCTGGCCCAGGAACAGGGCGATTACGCGAGCGCGAAGACCTTGCTCAAGAAAGTGATCTACCTCGACGCATCCCTCATCGCCGCCTATCTTGAACTAAGCGACCTGTACGAACGGGAAGGCGACAGCGAAAGGGCCGCCAGGATGCGCCGAACCGCGCTTGGGTTGCTCCGTGCGCTGCCCCGGGGTGACCCGGTCAGGTTCTACGGCACAAGCACCGTTAGCGATGTGATGCGGTTTGTCGAGCGTCTGCTGGTCAAACCCTGACAGCCGGACACGAGGATGGAGATGGCTCGCATGGACACCCCGGTCAGCAGACTGACACCAGAGGAAACGGCGCATGCGACGATGGTCATGCTCGTCGACGATCAGGCCTTCGTCGCCGAAGTGCTGCAGCGCCAGCTCACCAGCGCCCGCGACATCAACTTCCACTACTGTCCGGACCCGAGGCACGCCGTCGCCACCGCTGAAAAGATCGGGCCCACCGTCATCCTGCTCGACTTCACCATGCCGGACATCGATGGCCTGACCCTGTGCCGGTTCCTGCGCGCCCATCACGCCACGCGCGACATTCCCATCATCATGCTGTCCAGCAACGACGACCCCGTCACCAAGGCGCAGGCCTTCGAGGCCGGGGCCAACGACTATCTGGTCAAGTTGCCCGACAGCATCGAGCTGACCGCCCGCCTGCGCTACCACTCGGCCAGCTACATCAACAAGCTGCAGCGGGACGACGCCTACCGCGCCCTGCGCGCCAGCCAGATGAAGCTGGAGGAACTCAACGTCCAGCTGCTCAAGCTGGCCAACATCGACGGCCTCACCGGTCTGGTCAACCGCCGGCACTTCGACGAGCGCCTGGCGGAGGAGTGGCTGCGCGCCTTCCGCAACCAGCGCCCCCTGACGCTGATCATGTTCGATGTCGACCTGTTCAAACGCTACAACGACAGATTCGGCCACCTGGAGGGGGACGAATGCCTGAAGCGCATCGCGCGAACCACCCAAAAGGTGGCCTGCCGCCCGTCCGACATCGTGGCGCGATATGGCGGCGAGGAATTCATCGTGCTGTTGCCGGAGACCGATTCCACCGGCGCGATCACCGTCGCCGAGAAACTGCGCGCCGAGGTCGAAAACCTGCGCCTGCCGCACCCCGATTCCACGGTCGCGCCCTTCGTCACCATCAGCCTCGGCGTGGCCACGCTCAAGCCGACCGCCGACGCCACGCCCGATTTCTGCCTCAAGACCGTTGACGAGGCGCTCTACCGCGCCAAGGAAGCGGGGCGCAACCGGCTGTCGATTACCACGACCGCGGAATGACCCCCACGGCCCCCTATCTCCGCTTCGAGCTCGATGGCGCGCATTACGGCGTGCCCGCCGCCGCGGTCATGGCCATCGCCTGGTTGCCGGAACTCACCCACGCGGAGGAAGCCCCCCCGCACATCGCCGGCATGATCAACCTGCGCGGCCGGATCATTCCGGTCATGGATCTCGGTCGCCGTCTCGGCCACCCGGCCAGACGCTGCCGCGCCAGCGACAGCATCGTGATCCTGCGGACGGAGGAGGTCGATACCGGCATCATCGTCAGCCAGGCCCATGAGGTGGTCTGTATCCAGGCGTCCGAGATCGAGCCACCCCTGCAATTCGACGCCATGCCCGCGGGCCAGACCGCCTTTCTCGCCGGCAACGCCAAGGTGGGCGATGCGATCGTCATGCTGCTCGACGTGGCGCGCCTGATCCACGCACCGGCCGGCGCCGGCGCCCCGGCGCATTTCTGCCCGGAGGCCAGCGAGCAGGAGCGCGCCGTGTTCCGCGACCGCGCCCACGCCCTGCGACAGGCCGGCGCGGATCAGGCGGCGGAGCGCATACCGCTCTCCATCGTCCAGCTCGGCGGGGAATATTTCGCCGTCGGTCTCGACGTGGTGCGCGAATTCGCCCATCTGCGCCGGGTCACGCCGGTGCCCTGCTGTCCGCCGCACATCGCCGGCAACATGAACCTGCGCGGCGACATCCTCACCCTGATCGACATCGTCGGCCTGCTCGACCTGCCCGCGCGGCACGCCGCCACCGAAGTCATGGTGATCGAAACGGACGAGCACACCATCGGCGTGCCGGTGGACCAGGTGATCGAGGTCATCTATGCCCTCCCCGCCGACATCACGCCCCTGCCGGCGGCCGCGCGCGAGGAGACGCGCGAATACTGCAAGGGCGTGGTGCGCCATGGCGACGGCATGGTCAGCCTGCTGGACATGCGCAAGATCCTCGACCAGGGCGGGCTGGAGGTCGCGGAAACGGTGTGAGGATGATGACCACGCCCGGCGACGGCGATTTACCGATGGACGCACCCAGGCCTATCTGAACGGAGAACGAAATGTTGGCGAGCATGAAGATCGGATCGAAGCTTTATCTGTTGCTGGGTTTTCTGCTGACCCTGCTGGTGGCCATCGGCATGCTTGGCCTGCACGGCATCCGGGAGACCGACGACACCCTGGAGTCCATTTACGACGACCAGCTCGTGCCGGCCGTGCTGCTGGCCCGGATCGCCGAGTTGCGCCAGGACAGTCTTCAGCACCTCCTGCTGGCGCAGTTTCACGACACCAGGCTACCGGCGAGCGCCCTCCATGAGGCGGACCACCCGCTCAGCCGCCATACCGATACGGTCACGGCCAATCAGGAGAGGATCGACGCGCTCTGGCAGCAATACCAGGCCACCCATCTGACCCCGGAAGAGATGAAACTGGCCGATGCCTATGTCGTGAACAGGGACCGCTACCGGAGCGAAGGCCTGGCCGCCGTGCTCCCCATGCTCAAGGAAAAGCGGTTCGACGATGCCGGCCGGCTCACCGTCACCAAGGTCATGCCGCTCCATCACGATGCCGAGCGGGTCATCGACGCGCTGACGCAACTGCACATGGAGGTCGCCAAGGCCGAGAAGGAGCGGGCCAATGCCGACTATGAGCGGACCCGCGCGCTCACCCTCACCGGCATGGCCATCGGCATCCTGCTGGCCCTGACCGCCGGCTTCTGGCTGGTTCGCGGCATCGCCGGCCGGCTCGCGGAATCGATCTCCGCCATCTCCTCCTCGACCACCGAGATCGCCGCCACCATGACCGAGCACGAACGCACCGTCGGTGAACAGTCCGCCGCGGTCACCGAGGTTTCGGCCACGACCGAGGAACTGGGCGTCTCCTCCACCACCTCGGCGCAGCAGGCGGAGAACGCCGCCGCCTCGGCCAACCAGGCGCTCATGCTGACCGAGGAAGGCGCCGAGTTGGCCAACCGCGTCTTCGGCGGCATCGCCGGCATGAAGGACAAGGTCGGGGCGGTGGCGGAGCAGATCCTGCGTCTGTCCGAACAGGCCGAGCAGATCGGCGGCATCGCCAACGTGGTCGGCGAACTCGCCAGCGAGACCAACATGCTGGCGCTCAACGCCGCCGTAGAAGCCGCCCGCGCCGGCGAGCACGGCAAGGGCTTCGCCGTGGTGGCCAGCGAGGTGCGCAAGCTGGCCGACCAGAGCAAGAAATCCGCCGAACGCGCCAAGCTCCTGGTGGCGGAGATCCAGAAAGCGACCAATTCCGCCGTCATGGCGACCGAGGAAGGCGGCACGACCGCCCAGGAGGTCTCCGTGCTCGCCCGCCAGGCCGGCGATTCCTTCGCCTCGCTGGCCGAGGTCGCCAACAAGGTCTACCAGAACGCCCAGCAGGTCATGCTCAACAGCAAGCAGCAATCCGGCGCCCTGACCCAGGTCTCGGAGGCGATGAAGAGCCTCAGCAACGGCTCCCGCGAGATCGCCGCGGGCACCGCCCAGGCCAGGATCGGGGTCGTCAAGCTGAACGAGGTGGCGCAATCGCTCAAGGCATTGGTCTGAGCGAGAGAACGGAACCACGAGGGGCGTAGCGGACCATGATCGCCGACAAGGAACTGTGCCAACTGTTCAAGATCGAGAGCGAGGAGCGCCTGCTCCACCTCGACAACGGCTTGCTGCGCCTGGAGCAGACCCCGGACGATCGCGCGCTGATCGAGGCGCTGTTCCGGGAAGCGCACAGCCTCAAGGGCGCGGCGCGGATGCTCGGACTGATCGACATCCAGACCCTGGCACACCAGATCGAGGACACCCTCGGCGAACTCCGCAAGGGCGATGCCAGGCTGTCGCCGGAGGCCGGCGCCGAGATGGGCCGGATCCTGATGGAGATCCGGCGGCTGGTCCGCGTCGCGATCGGCGAGGCC
Organism: uncultured Thiobacillus sp.; assembly: GCA_964581195.1. Taxonomy (GTDB): domain Bacteria; phylum Pseudomonadota; class Gammaproteobacteria; order Burkholderiales; family Thiobacillaceae; genus PFJX01. Next base: position 13,918 of record CAZONS010000018.1, read on the forward strand.
GCCGCCGACCCGCCTGTCGCGGAAGCCGGGGCCGTCGCGACGCCGGCCCCGGCCAGTCCGGAAACCTTCCGTATCGAGACCATGCGGGTCGATCCTCAGCGGCTGGACGCCCTGCTGACCCAGGTGGGCGAACTGACCGTGACCCAGATCCGCGTCGCCCGGCGCCAGACCGAACTCGACGAACTGCTGGAGTATTGCGAGGACTGGGCACGCGCGGCGCATGGCGGGCGGGACCGATGCGGCCGCCCCGTGGCGCAAAGGCTCGACGATCTGCAGAAGCGCTTGACGCGCCTGCGCGCGGGTGGACAGGAAGACAGCACCCGGCTCGATTTCATCGCCGACCGGCTGGAGGGCGGCATCCGCGCCCTGCGCCTGCTGCCGATGTCCACCCTGTTCGCCCTGTTTCCGCGCCTGGTGCGCGATCTGGCGCGGGAACAGGGCAAGGAGGTCGAACTGCTGATCGAAGGCGGGGACACTGTGGCCGACAAACATGTGCTGGAGGAGATGAAGGACCCGTTGATGCACATGCTGCGCAACGCCGTCGATCACGGCATCGAATCCCCCGAACAGCGCGAGCGGGCGGGCAAGCCCCGCGCCGGGCGCATCCTGGTCAGGGCCGGCCAGAGCCACGCCGGCATCGTCATCGAAGTCATCGACGACGGCCGGGGACTGGATCTGGACAGGATCAAGCGAACAGCCCTGGAACAGGGTCGCCATCGCGGCGATGAACTCGACACCATGAGCGAGGCGCAGTTGCGCGCCCTGATCCTGATGCCCGGCTTCTCCACCCGCGCCAGCGTCTCCGACGTTTCCGGCCGCGGCGTCGGCCTCGATGTGCTGCGCGAGCATGTCGAGCGGCTCAAGGGCAATCTCGACATCGAATCCGCCCCCGGTCTCGGCCTGACCCTGCGCGCGCGCCTGCCGGTCACCCTGGCGACGGTGCGGGTGCTGATCGTCGCGGCGGCGGGCCAGCGCTATGCCCTGCCGGTCGAACACGTGCTGCACTCGCGCGGACTGCCACCGGGCATGCCATACACCCTGGAGGGACGGCCGACGGTTTCCCTGGACGGTCAGGCCCTCTCCGTGGCCAGTCTGCGAACGCTTCTGGACCTCCCCGCGCCCGACGCCGGCGCGTCCGCGCGGGAGGAGGCGACGGCATCGATCTGTGTCGTCCTGGGCATGGGAGAGGAACGGTTCGGCCTGTTGGTGGACGCGCTGTGCGACGAAACGGAGGTGGTACTGAAACCCCAGAGCCGGCTGCTCAAGCGGGTGCGCAACGTCGCCGGGGCGACCATCCTGGAGACCGGCGAGGTCTGCATGGTGTTGAACCCGCACGACCTGCTCAAGACCCTGCGCCAGCGCCCCGCGCACGCCCTCCCCACCGCCGCCGCCGAGGCCCCGGCGAGAAAGACGGTGCTGCTGGCCGAGGACAGCATCACCACCCGCACCCAGGAAAAACGCATCCTGGAAGGCGCCGGCTACGAGGTGGTCACCGCCGTCGATGGCGCCGACGCCTATGGCAAGCTGATCGCGCGCGACTTCGACGCCGTGGTATCCGACATCACGATGCCGAACATGAGCGGCCTGGAACTGACCCGGAAGATCCGCGCCGACAAGCGGCACGCCGAACTGCCCATCATCCTGGTCACCACCCTGGCCTCGGAAGAAGATCGCCATCGCGGTCTCGAGGCCGGCGCCAACGCCTACATCGCCAAACCGGCGTTCGACCAGCAAGTCCTGCTGGAATGCCTGGCCCGGCTGGTCTAGGGGAAGACATGAGCCCCATCCGCGTTCTCCTGGTCGATGATTCGCTCATCACCCTGGTCATCCTCAAGCGGATCCTGGCCACCGACCCGGACATCCAGGTGGTCGGCACCGCCGGCAACGGCCTGGAAGCCCTGGGCCTGATCCCATCCCTGCAACCGGATGTCATCTGTACCGACCTGCACATGCCGGTGATGGACGGCCTGGCGTTCACGCGCGAAGTCATGGCGACCTGCCCGCGTCCCATCCTGGTGCTGAGCATAGCGGTGCAGAAGGAGCAGACCGAGACCATCTTCAAACTGCTGGAAGCCGGCGCCATCGACATCATGGCCAAGCCGCGCGGGAGCGGCCAGGAGGCGCCCGAGACACTCGATCGGGTGGAATTGATCAACAAAATCAAGGTGCTCTCCGGGGTGATCGCCCTGCGCCGGCGGCCGGCGACTCCGCCTCCCGGCGAACTCCCCGCCGCGACGGGCATGCCACCGCGGATCATCGGCATCGGCGCCTCGACCGGTGGACCGCAGGCTTTCGAGGAAATCCTCTCGCGCCTGCCCGCCGACCTACCGGTGCCGCTGCTCTGCGTCCAGCACATCAGCGAAGGTTTCATGCGGGGAATGGTCGACTGGCTGGCGGGAAAAAGCCGGCTGCGCATCGTGATCGCCGAAACCGGCACCCTGCCCCGCGCCGGCACGGCCTATTTCCCGCGCGAAGGCACCCACCTGCTCCTGGACGACCAGAACAGGCTGCTCAACAGCGCCGATCCCCCATGCAACGGTCACCGCCCCGCCATCGATCTCACGTTCAAGTCCCTCGCCAGCCGTCATGGCAAGCGCGCGGCCGGCGTGCTGCTCACCGGCATGGGGCGCGATGGCGTCGAGGGCATGCTGGACATCGCCCGGGCCGGCGGCACGACGATCGCGCAGGACGAGGAGAGCAGCATCGTCTTCGGCATGCCCCGGGAAGCCATCGCCGCCCACGCCGCGCAACATGTGCTGCCGCTGACGAAAGTGGCTCCGGCCCTGTTGAAACTGCTCAGCCCGTGAGCCTGCGGCAAGGCTGGGTGACCACCGCCGATCATGGTAAAAGCAATTAGGGTCGAGACTCAAAGACACCGCGCCCACCGCCGAACACCGGCATCCGTGGCGCATTCGACAACCACCAAGGAGACATCATGGCGATACGCTGGTCCCAGTACCTCCACAAGGGTTTTCACGACGAACTGATCGGCCCGCGCGGCAAGCCCTGGCCGGCCGCCGCGCATGTGGCCAAGTACCTGCGCTCGCTCAAGGACAACGAGATCGAGCAGCGGCGGACGGCGGCGGAACTGGCGATCCGCGCCATGGGCATCACCTTCACCGTCTACAACCAGGATGGCGGCGCCATCGACCGCGCCTGGCCGTTCGACATCATCCCGCGCATCATCGAGAAGCGGGAATGGACCCGGATCGAGGAAGGCCTGAAGCAGCGGGTGCGGGCGCTCAACCTGTTCATCGACGACATCTACAACGAGCAGCGCATCATCCGCGACGGCCTCTTCCCCGCCGACCTGCTGAAGACCTCCACCAATTTCCGGCCGCAGTGCCTGGGCATCTCGCCGCGCTTCCAGGTCTGGGCGCACATCTGCGGCTCCGACCTGGTGCGCGACAAGGATGGCACCCTGTACGTGCTGGAGGACAACCTGCGGGTGCCTTCCGGCGTCTCCTACATGCTGGAAAACCGGCTGGTGATGAAGCGGGTGTTCCCCGAACTGTTCGAGCAGGTCGACATCCAGCCGGTGGACAACTACCCCTCGCAGCTCTACGACATGCTCGCCTCGCTGTCGCCGCGCCCGGGCGACAAGCCGGAGATCGCGGTGCTGACCCCGGGCATCTACAACTCCGCCTATTTCGAGCACGCCTACCTGGCGCAGCAGATGGGCGTGGAACTGGTGCAGGGCTCCGACCTGGTGGTGGGCGAGGACGACCGCGTCTACATGCGCGCCGTCGAGGGCCTGCGCCAGGTGGATGTCATCTATCGCCGCATCGACGACCTGTTCCTCGATCCGGAAGCCTTCCACCCGGATTCCCTGCTCGGCGTGCCCGGCCTGATGCGCGCCTGGAAGGCGGGCAAGGTGGCGCTGGCCAACGCGCCCGGCGCCGGAGTGGCCGACGACAAGGTGGTCTACGCCTTCGTGCCGAAGATGATCCGCTACTACCTGGACGCCGAGCCGATCATCGACAACGTGCCCACCTTCCTCTGCATGAATCCCAAGGAACGCGCCCACGTGCTCGCCAACCTGGACAAGCTGGTGGTCAAGCCGGCCAACGAATCGGGTGGCTACGGCATGCTGGTGGGGCCGCACGCCACCGCCCAGGAGCGGGAGAAGATGGCGCGCCAGATCCGCCGCAACCCGCGCAACTTCGTCGCCCAGCCCACCCTGGCGCTGTCCACCACGCCGACCCTGGTGGGCACCGGCGTCGAATCCCGGCATGTCGACCTGCGGCCGTTCATCCTCTCCGGCGAGTCGGTGCAGACCACCACCGGCGGCCTCACCCGCGTCGCCCTGCGTCGCGGCTCCCTGGTGGTGAACTCCTCCCAGGGCGGCGGCAGCAAGGACACCTGGATCGTTGAAGCGGAGGAAAAATAATCATGTTGTCTCGCGTCGCCAATACCGTTTACTGGATCGCCCGCTATCTGGAGCGCGCGGAGAACACCGCCCGCATCGTCAACGTCAACACCAACCTGGTGCTGGACACGCCCAAGGGCATGTCACCGGGCTGGGAACCCCTGGTGATGATCACCGGCGGCCAGGCCGGCTTCGCCAAACAGTATGCGGAGGCGAGCGAGCGCAACGTCATCCGCTATCTCCTCACCGATGCCGGCAACGGCGTCTCCGTGCTGTTCGCCCTGACCCAGGCGCGGGAGAACGCCCGCACCGTGCGCGACGTGCTGCCGCGCGAGGTCTGGGAGGAAATGAACAACCTCTACCTCTACGCCCGCGACAACGTCCAGCAAGGCCAGACCAAGCGCGGCCGCTACGAATACGTCAGGACGGTGATCCGCGGCGTCCAGATGCTCACCGGCATGCTGGCCGGCACCATGAGCAACAACATGCCCTACGACTTCATGGTGCTGGGCCGCAACCTTGAGCGGGCGGACATGACCCTGCGCATCATCGACGTGCGCTCGGCCAGCCTGCTCGCGCACGAGGGCGAACTGCGCGCCTACGACAACATCCAGTGGATGAGCGTGCTGAAGTCGCTGAGCGGCTACCAGATGTACCGGCAGTACATGGGCGTGCGCGTGCACCGGGCGACGGTGCTGCAATTCCTGCTCCAGGACCCGCATTTCCCCCGCGCCATCCACCACTGCGTGCTGCGGGTGGAAGCGTCGCTGCGCAACCTGCCGCGACACGAACCGGTGCTGCCCCACGTGGAACGGCTCAAGGAGATCATCACCACGGTGGATGCCGCCACCCTCGACCAGACCGGGCTGCACGACTTCATCGACAGCCAGGAAGCCGCCCTGGCGGAAGTGAGCGAAGCCGTCGCCGTGGTCTACTTCCATCCGCCGACGCTACCGCTGGCTGAGGACTGATCCCGTAGGGTGCGCCGCGCGCACCTTTCATGGCGGATCAGAGCAGCGACGAGAACAGCGTCGCGATGCCGAGGAAGGAGAAGAAACCGACGATGTCGGTGACCGTGGTGAGGATGATCGACGACGATTGCGCCGGGTCTTGGCCGAAGCGTTGCAGGGTGATCGGCACCAGGGCGCCGGCGAACCCGGCGGCGACCATCGAGATCACCATCGCCGCCACGATCACCAGCACCAGGCCGAGCGACTGGCTCCAGATGTAGACGCCCAGCGCGGTGGTGGCGGCGACCGCGAGGCCGTTGAGCAGGCCGACATTGAGTTCCTTGAACACCACGCGCGGCCAGTGGCGCAGGCTGATCTCGCGTAGCACCAGGCCGCGCATGGTCACCGCCAGCGCCTGGGCGCCGGCATTGCCGGACTGGCCGGCGACCACCGGCAGCAACACCGCCAGCGCGGTGTACTTGGCGATGGTGCTCTCGAACAGCCCGACCACCGCCGCCGCGAGAAAGGCGGTCAGCAGGTTGATCTGCAACCAGGGCAGGCGCTTGCCCACCGCGAACAGGGCCGGCGACAGGGCCCGCTCGTCGCGGCTGGCGCCGACCATCATCTGGATGTCCAGCGAGGTTTCCTGCTGCATCGCGGAAGCCAGCTTGGACTGGCGGATGACGCCGAGCAGGCGGCCGTCGAAATCGATCACCGGCAGGTCGGCGACACCCTCCTGGCCGAGTTTTTCCACCACATCCTCGCGCGGCGCGGTGACCTCGACCGCGTCGACGATCTTGCGGGCGATGCGGGACAGGGTCTCGTCCGGATCGGCCAGCGCCAGATCCTGGATCTCGACGCGGCCGTCGAGGCGACCGTCATCGTCGACCAGATACAGCTCGCGCAGGCCGCGCCAACGCGTCTTGCGGATGCGCGCCAGGGCTTCCCGCGCGCTCAGTTCACCGCGCAGGGCGGGCACCCGCGGGTCCATCAACTGGCCGGCGGAGTCGGCCGGATAGCGCATCAGGGCGCCGATCTCGGCGGCCACCTGGGGGTTGAGCAGACGCAGGTAACGCTCGCGCTCCGCCTCGTCGAGTCGGTTGAGCAGGGCCGCGCCACGCGCCGGCTCCAGTTCGGCGAGCACGTCGACCGCCAGCGGCTCCGGCAACTCGCCGAATACCGCCAACTCGACGTCGGTGGCGAGGCTGTGCCACACCGGCATCACCGCGTGCAGCGGCTGCGCCGCCAGCAGCGCGCTCACCGCGTCCGCCGGTAGCGACTCGATCCGGCGCGCCGCCTCGCGCGGGTAATCCAGCAGGAAACGGAGATTGAGGGCGGCGAAGGCCGCTTCGGCGCTCATGGCTCGCCCTGGCGACGTTCCACCGGCAGCAGGCCGACCACCGCCTGGATCAGCGACGAGACGCCGAACCAATAAGCGCCGGCGATGTCGGCCAGGGCATCCTCGCCGCCACGCGGCGGCGGCGCCGCTTCCTCGAGCGCCAGCGCCCGCTGCAAGGCGGCATGGGTCAGCGCGCCGACCAGCCGCTCGCCGCCCTCGACCACCGGCAAGGTCGAAGCCTCGCGCCAGCCCGGATGCTCGCGCAGGCCGGCCAGCAGCGCCTGCGCCGGCAAGCGGTGGGAATTGGCGCGCAGCAACCGGCCAAGCGGCGTCGCGGCATTCGCGCGCAACAGATCGACAACTTCGAGATAACCGAGCAGACGCTGGTTGCGGTCGATCACATAAGGATCGGCGACCGGCGCCTCCTCGGCGTGACGCACCCGCTCAAGCGCCTCGCCGGCGGTCATGTCGGCGGGCAGCGCCAGGGCGCGCGGGTCCATCCAGGCGCCGACGCTGCCCTCCGGATAGCCGAGCAGCAACTCGTAGGCGAGCGAGATCGCGGTCGGCAACTGCGCCAGCAGGCGCGCCCGCCGCTCGCCGCCGACATGGCGCAGCAGCGCGACGCCGGCCTGGGCGCCGACGCCACGCAGGAGGCCGGCTGTTTCCGCGTCATCGAGCCGTTCCAGGCAACGCGCGCCCGCGAGCGGCAGCATCTGGCGCAGCACCGGCGCGGCGAGCCGTGGCGGCGCCGAGCGCAACAGTTCGGCGCTGGCGGCCGGCGTCAGCCGCTCCAGCACATGCGCCGCGTCCAGCGGATGCGCCTCCAGGAAGGCGTAGCCGAGTTCCTCGCCGCTAATCACCGCGCGCCCCGCTCACCAGCAGCACGATCGGCTGCTCGTTGAACACCTTGGCCGGCAGGCTGGCGCGGCCCTCGGCGGTCTCCAGCACCACGGCGGTATCCGTCAACTCCAGGATGCGGCCCTCGTAGCCCGCGACGCGAACCCGCTGGCCGACGCTGTAACGCTGGCGCAGGGCATGGCCGCCGATCAGGTTGGCGACGTATTCGCGGGCGCCGAGGCTGACCGCCAGGGCCACGGCGCCGACCAGGGCGATGCCGGAGGCGGAGGCGATGATGACCAGGAAGGTGACCTTGACCCCGACCTGCTCGGCGCCGACCAGGATGGCGGTGACCAGGATGCCCGCCTGCGCGACGCGGCCGATCAACATCCGCTGGCGGGCGCCGGCGCCGATCGCGGCGGCCTCGACCAACTGCCGCGCCAACTTGCCGACCATGACGCCGGCGATGATGATCAACGCGCCGACGAACACCGTCGGCAGGTAATCGACGACGCGCGCCAGCCAGGTGGTAAAGGTTTGCAGCCCCAGCACCTGGGTCGCGGCGGTGAGAAAGAACAGCAGCACCACCCAGAAAATGACGCCGCCGAGAATTTTCGCCGAGGCCTTCGGCAGTTGCGGCGACGCTCTGCCACGCGCGGTGGACAGACTCGCCAGGGTGCGCTCGCCGAGCAGCGTCAAACGCATGGCCGTCGCCCGCAGCAGGTGCGCCACCCCCCAGCCGATCAACAGCAGCAGGAAGGCGCCGAGCACATTCGGCAGATAGAGCGCCAGCCGCTCCACGGTCTGGCCGAGCACGGCGGCCAGGGCGTCACGCAATTGCGTGAAGACTTCCATCAGCAAACTCCAGAGGGTGCGTGGCGCGGGTCATGGTAACACCCGAACATCACGCCTTTCAGCGCCGCCGAGGTCCAGCCGGACGCGCGCTCAACCGAACAGGTCGTCCACCTCGTCCTGCGATACCGCCGCCGCCGGTGTCACCGCCGGCCCGGCAAGCAGACCCGGATCGGCCTCTTCCTCGACCAGCAGATGCACCAGGCTGTCCTCCATCTTCTGCACCACCACCAGCAGCTTGTTGATCACCTGGCCGACCAGATCCTGAAACGCCTGGGCCTGGATGATTTCGCTGAGGTCGCCGCCGCTTTGCTCATGCTCCGCCACCATGCCTTGGAGAAAGTCGCGAATCTCCGGAGAGCGGGTCTTGCCCGCCAGCGCCGCCGCCAGCGTCTTCTGCGCGCGCAGACGATCGCCAACCGCCTCCGCCGCGTTCAATGTCTGCCCCGCCGCCTGCTCGGTGAGCGCCGTGATGTAGCGCAGCCGATCGCGGGCGTTGCTCACCACGTTGGCCTGCTGCAAGCCCTGATCGCCGATCTCGTTCAGGGCGGAACGCAACTCCTCCACCATGCCGATGAGATCGTGGCTTCCACAATGCGTGGGGCAGTTCAACGTCGACCATGCCGCGCGCGAGGTCGACG
>CAZONS010000019.1:0-22897 GCA_964581195.1 uncultured Thiobacillus sp.
GTTGGCGATGCGCGGGGTGCCGCGTGAGCGGCGGGCGATCTCGAAGGCGCCTTCCTCGGAGGTCTCGACGCCCAGCAGGCGCGCCGAGCGACTGACGATGAAGCGCAGTTCTTCCGGCGTATAGAACTCCAGACGGGCGACGATGCCGAAGCGGTCGCGCAGCGGGTTGGTCAGCATGCCGGCGCGGGTGGTGGCGCCGACCAGGGTGAACGGCGGCAGGTCCAGCTTCACCGAGCGCGCCGCCGGCCCCTCGCCGATCATGATGTCGAGCTGGAAGTCCTCCAGCGCCGGGTAGAGGATCTCCTCCACCACCGGCGAGAGACGGTGGATCTCGTCGATGAACAGGACGTCGCGCGGCTCCAGGTTGGTCAGCAGTGCGGCCAGATCGCCGGCCCGCTCCAGCACCGGGCCAGAGGTCATGCGCAGGTTGACGCCCATCTCCCGCGCGACGATGTGCGCCAGGGTGGTCTTGCCCAGCCCGGGCGGGCCGAACAGGAGCACGTGGTCGAGCGCCTCCTTGCGGTTCTTCGCGGCCGTGATGAAGATTTCCAGCTGTTCGCGCGCCCGCGCCTGGCCGACATATTCGGACAGGCGTTGCGGTCGCAGCGCCCGTTCGAAGACCTCCTCCTCGCGGGAGGCGGGGGCGGGGGTGATGACGCGGTCGGGAACGAGGTGGTCGGGTTCAAGCATGGGGAAAGGGGGCTCGCTGAAGGGTCAGCAATTGCTGCTGTCCTTGGTGATCGTCGGGGCGCCGCCGGTGACGGCTTCGTTGTAGGTCACCTGGCAGGTGAGGGCGCCGCCACTGGCGTTGGCCAGGGAACCCGTGATGGTGATCTGGGTGTAGGGCGGCGCGCCGGCGACATGGGCGATGGTGATGCCGTCCCGCGTCGCGTCCAGGTTGGCGGCGGCGATGATGCCGGTGGCGCTGGCGGCCGGATAGCCGTTGATCAGGCTGATGTCGACCCCCTCCATGGGAATGCTGGTCACATTGCCGCGCACCATCACCGCCGCGCGCGCCATCTTGGTGGCGGCGTGGAGGTCGCCGTAGATGGCCTCGAGCTTGGCGGCGCGGGCTTCCCGCTGCATGTCCAGGTAGCGCGGCACCGCCACCGCGGTGAGAATGCCCATGATGAGGATGACGACGATCATTTCCACCAGCGTGAAGCCCGCGCCGCTGCGCCTGCACTGGCTGTGGCTGGGCCTCGGCCTGCTCGCCGTCCAGTGTCTCGTCGCCGCCTGCTTCGTCCTGATTCCCATGAGCGCTTCGTTTCCCCTGCAAGACAAACTCGGTCACCTGGCCGCGCATGCGCTGCCGGCCTGGTGGTTCTTCATGCTCTACCGGACCCCGTTCGAGCGTCGCGCCCTGGTGACGCTCCTGCTCGCCCTGGCCATTGTCGATGAAGCGTTGCAGTCATTCACGCCTTATCACACCGTGGAGGCCTGGGACGCGCTCGCCAATGCCGCCGGTGTCGGCTTCGGCCTGATGCTGGCACGGAGCCGGTTCGGCGGCCTGCTGGCACATCTGGATCACTTCCTCGCGAGCAGCTTGAGCGACTGGCGGATGGATTCCTCCAGACTCAAGCCTTCCGGCAACTGTTTCAAGGCCGGCAAGGCTTCCTTGTCGGAATAGCCCAGCGCCAGCAAGGCGTTCAGCGCGTCGTTCGCCACCGAAACGCCGGCGCCGCCGCCCGCCTGCGGCAAGGCGTCGGCAAGCCTGCCCTTGAGTTCCAGCAGCAGGCGTTCCGCGGTTTTCTTGCCGATGCCGGGCACCTTGGTCAGGCGGCCGGCCTCCTGCAGGGCGATGCAGTTCGCCAGGTCGTCCACGCTCAAGCCGGAGAGCACCGACAAGGCGAGTTTCGGCCCCACCCCGGAGATGCGGATCAGCTCACGGAAGGCGGCCCGCTCCTTCTGGGTGAGAAATCCGTACAACTGCTGCGCGTCCTCGCGCACCACGAAGTGGGTGACCAGGGCGACCTTCTCGCCGATTGCCGGCAGGTTGTAGAAGCTGCTCATCGGCACATCCACTTCATAGCCTATGCCGGCGACATCCACCACGATCTGCGGCGGCTGTTTTTCCAGCAGGATTCCGGCTAGTCGTCCGATCATCTCAACCCCTGTAGCGCCGGCTTCCAGCCGGCTGTTTTAAACACGCCGGCAAGGATGCCGGCGCCACATTTACCCCAGCGCCAACACCAGCCCCAGCAACACAGGCTGCAGGTGCGCGGCGACGATGGTCAGTTGCAGGGCCGGCGCCAGTCGCGCCGGTTCGGCGGCATGGCGGGAAAGCACCCGGCCGGCCTTGAGCGCGGGCAATACCGCCAGCAGGGAAACCAGGGCAAGGGCGGGCAGCCTGCCGCTCGCCACCAGCCAGATCTGCCCCAGCGCCGCCAGCAACAGGATCAGCCAGTACCCGCGCGCCGCCACGTGCGGCCGCAGGCGCGCCACCCAGTGCAGCTTGCCGGCCTGGATGTCGGCGGCGCGGTCGGGGAACTGGTTGATGTAGAGGATGTTGGTCACCAGCAGGGCATAGGGCACGCCGACCAGCCAGGGAGCCGGCGACCAGTCGCCGCGCTGGACGAAATCGGCGCCGACGACGATGAGCAGGAACCCCATCGCCACGCAGGCTTCGCCGAGACCACGGCTGTTGAGCTTCAGTGGCGGCGCCGAATAGGCCCAGCCGATCAGCAGGCCGGCCAGCCCGATCCAGAACAGGCCGGCGCCGCGCGCCTGGATCAGCCAGAGACCGCCGGCGATCACCCCGGCGAACAGGAGCAGCGCGTAGAGCAGGGTCTGCCGTGGCGACATCACGCCGTTCTGGATGAAGCGGGAACCCCCGGTGAAGGGAAACAGGCGATCCACGTTCACCGCGTCGGTGCCATTGAGGTGGTCGTAGTAGTCGTTGAACACGTTCACCCCGGCCTGCGCCGCCACCGCCAGGAGCAGGGTCAGCAACGCCAGCGGCCAGGAAAACGCGGCTTCCAGCGCGGTGGCGAAGCCGAGCAGGCAGCCGGCCAGGGCGATGGTGAGGAAGGCCGGCCGGGTCGCCAGCACATAACGCTTGACCGGGTTGGCGAGGGTGTCCGGAGTCGGCTCCAGGGGCGCGGCCTTGGCGGTGGTCATCACGCGGCTCCCGTTTCCGTAGCGCGGGCGTCATCGCCCGCAAGGCAGCGTCGATGCAGGCGGGACGCCTGCGCTACAGGCCCGTCCATCACAGCATTCTCCCGGCGCGGCGGCGGCGTCCCGAGGTGGTCAATCCGGCCAGCCCCATGCCGCCGTGGGCATGGCAGATGGCGCAGGCCAGGGCGTCGGCGGAATCCGGGCGTGGTTCGGCGGGGAGATCGAGCAGTCGTTTCACCATGTTCATCACCTGCTGTTTTTCGGCGTGGCCATTGCCCACCACCGCCTGTTTCACCTGCAACGCGGTGTACTCGAACACCGGTTGCCCGGCCGAGGTCAGCGCCGCGATCGCCGCGCCGCGCGCCTGACCGAGCAACAGGGTGGATTGCGGGTTGACGTTGACGAAGACCTTCTCGATGGCGGCGACCTCGGGGCGGAACCGCGCCAGCACTTCCATCACCCCTTCGAAGATGATCTTGATCCGGCCCGGCAGTTCCCCGGTCTCGGTGCGGATGACGCCGCTGGCCACATAGGTCAGCGACTGTCCCACCTTGTCGATGACGCCGTAGCCGGTGACGCGGAGACCGGGGTCGAGGCCGAGGAGACGCATGGCGTGGGCGGGGCATCGGCCGGAGCCGACGCGCCAATCAGTCGTCCGGCAGGAGCGCCGAGGTGAACACTTCCTGCACGTCGTCGAGATCGTCCAGCATGTCCAGCATCTTCTGGAACTTCACCGCGTCGTCGCCACCCACCTCGGTTTCGTTGAGCGCCTTCATGGCGATTTCAGCCTGCACCGGCGTGATGCCGGCGGCTTCCAGGGCATCGTTGACGGCGGCGAGGTCGTTGTTCGGCGCGGTGAGGATCTCGATGGAGCCATCCTCGTTCGCCACCACGTCCTCGGCGCCCGCTTCCAGGGCGATCTCCATCACCTGATCCTCGTCGGCGCCGGGCGCCAGGATGATCTGGCCGCAATGCTTGAACTGGAACACCACGGAGCCGTCGGTGCCGAGGTTGCCGCCGCACTTGGAAAAGGCGTGGCGGACATCGGCCACGGTGCGCACGCGGTTGTCGGTCAGGCAATCGACGATCACCGCCGCGCCGCCGGGGCCGTAGCCCTCGTAGCGGATTTCCTCGTAGTTGACGCCTTCCAGTTCACCGGTGCCGCGCTTGGTCGCGTTCTCGATGTTGTCCTTGGGCATCGACTCCGCCTTGGCCTTCTCGATCGCCAGGCGCAGGCGCGGGTTGAAGTTGGGATCGCCGCCGCCCATCCGCGCGGCGACCGTGATCTCCTTGATCAGCTTGGTGAAGATCTTGCCCCGCTTGGCGTCCTGACGTCCCTTGCGGTGTTGGATGTTTGCCCATTTGGAATGACCGGCCATGGTTCAGCGCCTCGAAAAAGCCAAGAAAATGAAGAACGCGATGTTACCACCGCGCCCGGCTTGCCTCGTGGGCATGAGTAGCCTGCCATCGTGCCCCGCTCAGGACTTCAACACCTCCAGCCCGCCCCGGATGTGCAGATCGCGCTGCGGATAGGGAATGACGATGCCGGCGGCCTTGAAGGCGCGCCAGATGGCGAGATTGATGTCGGAGCGCACGTTCGCCAGGCCGGCTTCGGGGTCCTGGATCCAGACCCGCAGTTCCAGTTCGATGCCGTTGTCGCCGAAGGCCAGCAGCCGGGTGGCGGGCGCCGGGTCGGCGAGCACGCGCGGGTTGGCCGTGGCGGCTTCCATCAACAGGGCGAGCGCCTGTTCCGGGTCGTTGTCGTAGCTGATGGATACCGGGATCTTCAGTCGCACGTTGCGGTCGCTGTAGCTCCAGTTGATCACCTCGTTGGTGATCAGGGTTTCGTTGGGGATGAGCCGCTCGACGCCGTCGCGGTCCTTGACCACCACGTAGCGGGCGTGCAGTTCCTGTACCCAGCCGAATTTCTCGCCGATGGTGATGACGTCGCCCGGGCGGATCGAGCGGTCGAACAGGACGATGAAGCCGCTGATGAAGTTGCTGGCGATGCGTTGCAGGCCGAAACCGAGGCCGACGCCGACGGCGCCGCCGAACACCGCCAGCGCGGTGAGGTCGATGCCCACCATGTTGAGGGCGACCAGGAAGGCGACGACCAGCAGGACGAAGCGGCTCAGCTTGATCAGGGCCACCTTCATGCTGGCGTTGACGTATGCGGCCTGGCCGATGCGGCTTTCGATGAGCCGTGCCAGCCACAGCGCCAGCACCCAAAGCAGGGCGACGGCCAGGACCAGTTTGCCGACCACAAGGATGGAGATGCGGTTGTCTCCCAGCTTGAAGGCCATGCCATCGAGGGCTTCGAGCACGGCCGGCAGCCAGCCGAGAAGATGCAGCGCGACGACGATCCAGACGGAGGTGGCGATGAGGCTTTCCCACGCCTTCACCGCCGGACCGGGCTGAAAGGTCTTGCGCAGGAAGTAGACCGCGATGCGGATGCTGGCGAGGGACATCAGCAGGGGCACGGCGAGGTTGAGCAGCCCGACCGGGTTGCCCTCGTGTTCCAGCAGCGCCCGCCCGGCCACCACACCCATCACCATGCTGATGGGAAACAGGATGCGTTGCAGGGTCTTCAGCGCGATGTAGCGGACATTGGATTCCGAGTTCTGCGCGGAAAGATTGACCAGGCTCTGGCCGAGCACCCGATGCACCAGCGCGGCGCCGGCGGCCGCCAGCAGCAGCACGCCGACTTCCCACCAGAACCGCGCGTCCTGAAGGATGGCTTGCCAGTTGGTCAACAGATACTGGAGGTTGTCGGGCAGGGGCAGGCTCATGGCGGATGTCGGTGAGTGGCTTGGCCGCGAACATACCGGAGCGCACCGGAAAACGACAGCGGTCGCCGGTGAGCTTCGGCTCAATCCTTGCGACCGCGCAGGATGTCCTCGATGAAGTTGCCGGGCAGGGGAAACACGATGGTGTTGCTCTTGTCGCCGGCGATGTTGGTCAACGTCTGGAGGTAGCGCAATTGCATGGCCTGCGGCTGCCGGGCCAGGATTTCCGCCGCCTGCAGGAGTTTTTCCGAGGCCTGCAGTTCGCCTTCGGCGTGGATCACCTTGGCGCGCCGCTCCCGTTCCGCCTCGGCCTGGCGGGCGATGGCCCGCACCATGGATTCATCGATGTCGACGTGCTTGATCTCGACGTTGGCGACCTTGATGCCCCAGGCGTCGGTCTGGGCGTCGAGCGCCTGCTGGATGTCCATGTTCAGTTGTTCCCGTTCCGCCAGCATCTCGTCCAGTTCGTGCTTGCCCAGGACGGCCCGCAGCGTGGTCTGGGCGAGCTGGCTGGTGGCGCCCATGAAATCCTCCACCTGGAGGATGGATTTGGCCGGGTCCACCACCCGGAAATAGACCACCGCGTTGACCTTCACCGAGACGTTGTCGCGCGAGATGACATCCTGGCTGGGCACGTCCATCACCACGGTGCGCAGATCGACCCGCACCATCTGCTGGATGCCGGGGAGGACGACGATCAGGCCCGGTCCCTTCACCTTCCAGAAGCGGCCGAGCATGAACACGATGCCGCGTTCGTACTCGCGCAGGATGCGCAGGGACGAGACGACGAGGATCAGAAGAATGAAAAGCGCGCCTAGGCCGCCGTTGATCATGGGCATGTCAGACCTCCTTGGAAGGGTCGATGGGTTCCACCCGCAGGGTGAGGCCGTCCATGGCCACCACCCGCACGCTCGCGCCCCGAGCCAGGGGGCGGGGGCAGGCGATGCGCCAGGTCTCGCCGTGGACATGCGCCCAGCCCTCGCCGTCGCAATCCGCCAGCACCTGACCGACGCCGCCGATCATTTCCTCGCCGCCGGTGGCGACTGGGCGCCTTCTCGCCTTCAGGGCGAGGCCGACGACGGAGATCATCAGCAGCGCGGACACCGCCGCCGCCGGCAGGATCAAGCCCCAGGACAGACCATGGCCGGGCAGGTCGGTATCCATGAGCAGGATCGAGCCGAACACGAAGGCCGCCACGCCGCCCAGTCCGAGGATGCCGAAGCTGGGCAGGAACGCCTCGGCCACCATGAAGGCGAGCCCGAGGATGATCAGCGCCAGGCCGGCATAGTTGATTGGCAATGCCTGGAAGGCGAACAGCGCCAGCAACAGGCTGATGCCGCCCGCCACCCCCGGTAGGCCGAAGCCGGGATTGGAGAGTTCGAAAAAGATGCCATAGACCCCCAGCAACAACAGGATGTAGGCGACGCTGGGGTCGCTCACCACCGCCAGCAGGCGGCTGCGCCAGTCCGGCTCCCGCTCGATGAGCGTGGCGCCGCGTGTGTCCAGCTTGCGTTCGATGCCGGCGGCCGTGATCGCGCGGCCATCGGCCTGTTCCAGAAGGTCGGTCACATCGGCGGCGACCAGGTCGATGACATTGGCTTTCAGAGCTTCGTTCGCGCTCAGGCTGACCGCCTCGCGCACCGCCCGCTCCGCCCAGTCCGCGTTACGGCCGCGCAATTCCGCCAGTCCGCGAATATAGGCGGCGGCGTCGTGCACCTGCTTGCGGGTCATGGCGCCGCTCGCCGGCAACACCGCGTCACGGTCACGCGGCTTCGCCTCCCCAGGCTTCGCCGGTGGGCGTTCCTCGTCCGGGCCACCGCCGATGCCGATGGAGACCGGCGTCGCCGCGCCCAGATTGGTGCCCGGCGCCATCGCGGCGAGATGGCAGGCATAGAGAATGTAGGTGCCGGCGCTGGCCGCCCGGGCGCCACCGGGCGCGACCAGCCCCGCCACCGGTACCGGCGAGGCCAGGATGGCCTTGACGATGTCGCGCATGGCGCCATCGAGGCCGCCGGGCGTGTCCATCCGCAACACCACCAGCCGCGCGTTCTCCTCGGCGGCACGCGCCAGCCCCCGCGCCACGTAGTCCGCCACCGCCGGGCCGATGGCGCCCTGGATGCTCAAGATCTGCACGTCTGTCGCGTGGGCCAGCCCGGCGAAAGGCGAGGCGAACGGCGGCGCGAGCAGGAGGCAGAACAGAAGCGCGGACAGCCAGCAGGGCGTGGACTTCGCGCGCGCGGGCCCCCCGCCCTGTCTGGGCTGGAGAGAGGAAGCGCGTGGGCTGTCGGGAGCGGCATGCATGCCCCTCAATATAGACATCGAGACGTGATCCACCCATCTTCCGCTCTCGACGCCATGGTCATGCCATCAATTGCCACTACACTGAAGTCAAGGCAAGGGCTCGGCCCGCGTGGTCGAATGGGTTTCTTTTTTCCGCTTGGGAGACGACATGAAAGGGTTATCCGTGCTGCTTCTCGGTCTGGTCATCGTTTCCGGCTGCGCGACCCAGACGCCTGTGGATATCGTCGACAAGGGCAGCAAGTCGTATTCCTGCGCCGATGAACTGGCGGCCTGTGAAGCCGCCCGGATGGCGGCGGAAAAGCGCGATCTGGCGCAAGTGGCCGCCACCCAGTCCCTGCAGCGCAGCTTGCGGGCGGCGCAGGATGGGGCGGAACAGGTGCGTCAGGCGCTGGCGCTGAAATCCGCGGAAGCCGCCAGTTGCCGTGGCGACCTGGAAGCCGCGCGGCAAGCGCTCCAGACGGACCGGGATGCCGCGGCAACGGCGCGTGATCAGGCGGCGCGCGCATGGGCCGAGAAGGATGCGGCGCTGGCGGCCGGCAGGAGCGAGCTGGACGCACTGCGGCGGACCGCCGAAGCCGACCTCGCGGCCTGCAACGCCGCGCGCGATCTCCTGCGCGGCCAGGCGCGCGAGGCGGAGCACTCCCTGGTGGCGAAGGATGCCGACGTCGCCGCCTGCCGTGACGAGCTGGCGGCGCTGCGGCAAAGCGCGCGGGCGGAGCAGGCCGCCTGCAAGGCCACGGCCGAGCAACTGCGCAAGCAGGCGCTGTCCGTCGAGAAGGCCGCCAGGCAGGCTCGGCGGATGAATGAACTGGAAGCCGGCCTGCGGCAGCGGCTGCAAAACGAGATCGGCAACAAGGACGTGGAGATCGACCGCCTGCGCTCGCAATTGTCGGTGCGCGTGCTCGACCGCATCCTGTTCGAGAGCGGCAGCGCCGAGATCCAGCCGCGTGGCGCCCAGGTGCTCGACGCGGTGGCGGCGGCGCTCGCGGGCGGCGATGAAACCATCCGCATCGAGGGCCATACCGACGACGTGCCGATCGGCCCGACGCTCAAGGACAAGTATTTTTCCAATTGGGAACTGTCCACCGGCCGTGCCTCCAGCGTGGTCCGCCATTTCGCGGACGCGCACGGCATCGACCCGATCCGCATGGAAGCCGTGGGTTTCTCGGAATACCGCCCGGTCGCGAGCAACGAAACCTGGGAAGGCCGCCAGCGCAATCGTCGCGTGGCCATCGTCCTGACGCCCTGGAAACCGCTGCTCGAGGAAGACGAGGAGGAGTGAAAGCGCGAAGCGCGCGCTTCACCCCTGTAGCGCCGGCATCCTTGCCGGCGTTTTTCCTGTGGCGGCGTTGCCCCGGCGCGTCCACCTTGGTTAGAGTAAAAAAGACCTGCCGCGCCCCGCTCACGGCTGCCTCGATCTTTCCCCGGAGAACACACCATGCTTCGCTCAGCGACCAGCCTGCTCATCATCTCCCTGCTCGCCAGCGGTTGCGCCTACCACGGACCCGACGCGTTGCGCTTGACCCGGCCCGAATACAACATGGTCATCCAGCAGACCAACGAACAGGAACTGCTGCTCAACCTGGTGCGCCTGAAGTATCGCGACACCCCCTATTTTCTGAGCGTGGAGAAGGTGGCATCCAGTCTCGACTTCAACCGCAGCCTGTCCGCCGGCGCGACCCTTCCCGAGTGGGGCGGCAAGAGCCTTGCCCTGGCCGGCGGCGCCGGTTTCGCGGAGAAGCCCACCCTGTTCTACTCGCCCCTGGAAGGCGAGAAGTTCGTGCGTCAGATGATGACGCCGCTATCCCTGGATACCCTGATCCTGCTGGCCAACTCCGGCTGGTCGGTGGAGCGCGTGTTCGCCGTCACCCTGCAGGAGATGAACGGCATCCGCAACGCGCCCACCGCCTCCGGCCCGACTCCGTCCAACGAGCCGGAATTCCGCGATTTCCGCGCCGCCCTCAAGCACTTGCGCGCCCTGCAGGTGCGCAAGTGGGTGGAACTCGGGCGCGCGCCCGAGGGGGGCGGTCTGGAGCTACGCTTCGCGCCGGCGGCGGCCAATGATGAAGATGCCCGCGCCTTCAAGCGCATGCTCGGCCTCGACCCGACGCGGGGACACTATCGCCTGCTGCCCGGCCTGGGCGGCAACGGCGGCGACAGCATCACGGTCGCCACCCGCTCGCTGATCGCCACGATGAACTACCTCGCGCAGGGCGTCGAGGCGCCCGTGTTGGACCTGGAAGCCGGGCGGGTCACCCGCACCCTCGGCAACGATGGCAAGGATTTCGACTGGCAGGCCATGCTCTCGGGAATCTTCCGCGTCACCCCCAGCGCCGAGGCGCCGGCCAACGCCGCCGTGGCGGTGCGCTACCGCAATAGCTGGTTCCGCATCGCCGACAACGACCTCGACAGCAAATCCACCTTCGCCCTGCTCTCGCAACTGCTGGCCCTGCAGGGTGGCCAGACCCCCGGCCAGGGCGCGGCGATCAGTTACTCGATCAGCCGCTGATGCACGGCTCCAGGGCGCGGCCGATAATGCCTCCACCGTAACCCGAACACGCAAGGACACGACGATGAGCGCTACCCAACCCGGCATCCTGGCGCCGGTTCCCCGCCTGGCCAGACACCTGTATTTCGCATTGCATCCCGAGATCACGGCCGATGCCGCGCGCGACGCCCTGCTTGCCGGCGGCAGCCTGGTCGATGGCGAGGCTGCCGTGCTCGGTCTGGGCGGGAGCCTGACGGCGCTGCTGGGCGGGGGCATCGCCGGCCTGCGGGCCTTTCCGGTCTACGAGACGGCGGTCGCCAGCATTCCCTCGACCCCCGCCGCCCTCTGGTGTTGGCTGCGCGGCGACGATCGCGGCGAGTTGCTGCACCGCACCCGCGCGCTGGAACAGGCCCTGGCGCCGGCGTTCGTCCTGGAGCACGCCGTCGATGCCTTCCAGTACGGCGCCAGCCTCGACCTTACCGGCTACGAGGACGGCACCGAGAATCCGGTCGACGCGGAAGCCGTCGCCGCCGCGGTGGTCGCGGGCCAAGGCCCCGGCCTGGATGGCGGCAGTTTCGTGGCGGTGCAGCAATGGGTCCACGACCTCGACCGCTTCGCCGCCATGGGTGGCGAGCGACAGGACATGACCTTCGGCCGCCGCAAGTCGGACAACGAGGAAATCGACGAGGCTCCCGAATCCGCCCACGTCAAGCGCACCGCCCAGGAAAGCTTCGACCCGGAGGCCTTCGTCCTGCGCCGCTCCATGCCCTGGGCCGACGCTCGCGAGGCCGGCCTGGTGTTCGTCGCCTTCGGCCACTCCCTCGACGCCTTCGAGGCGCTGCTGCGGCGCATGGTCGGCGCCGAGGACGGCATCGGCGACGCCCTGTTCCACTTCACCCGGCCACGCACCGGCGCCTATTTCTGGTGCCCGCCGATGCGCGAGGGGAAACTCGATCTGCGCGCGCTGGGGGGGTAGGTCGGCTCAACCCTTGCGGGCGATGGCGGTTTCCACCAGTGCCAGGAAGTCCGCCTCGTTCTTCACCTGCGCCACTTCGCGCGAGGTGACCGTGTAGCCGTGCGGCCCGGCGATGGCCTCGTAGCGGGGCACGCGGGAGTGGAACAGACGCGGGAAGACCCAGCGGGTGAAGTCGTTGGGGTCCACCTGGGCGACGAAATCCAGGCCTTTCTCCGCCATGTAGACCGGCAGGTTCTCGGCCAGGAAGGCGGGACGGTAGTAGAGCGGCTTGGGGTCGGACTGGGCGCGGCGGATCAGGGTGTTCTCCTCGTCCTTCGTCGTCACCTGGATGTAGAGGATCAGGGTGTGTTCGGCGAGCAGATCGATCACGGAATCGTCTTCCAGTTCGCACAGGCTGCCGCCGACGTCGTTGACGAAATGGTCGTAGCCGTAGATTTCCCGCGCCTTGCGGATGAACTCCGGCACGTCCTTCATGGCCGCGATCTCGCCCTCGCGGTAGAGCGCCTGGCGGCGGCTGAATTCGGGCAGGGAGAGGCCGGCGAAGTCGGGGTTGCCGAGCTTGCCGACGAAGGACAGCACCGGCCCCAGATCCTGGATCTTGATGTTGTTGCGGATGTCGATCCAGTCGTTGCGCAGCAGTTCGCGCAGGAACGGCACCTGCATGGCCTGTTGCTTGATCAGGTCGAGGATGGGCTCGTCGAGATAGCGGGTGCCGATGCGGTAATCGCCGGAGAAATGAAACCAGTCGTGGCGGCGCAGCAGTTGCGAGATATAGGTCTTGCCGACGCCGGACATGCCCAGCAGGGTGATCTTCTTCTGTTCCCAGGCGCGGAAGGATTCGGGGGTGAATTTCATGGGTGGGTGTGTGCGGATCGGAAAGTTCGCCAGTGTGCCCGAGGGCGCGACACGGAGCAAAATCATGCGATCTACTCGGTAGATCGATCGTGAAGGATATTTCAATTGGATAGATATCCTGGGCGTGCGTAGAGTTCATCCCGTCGCAAGACTTCAACCGCAACCCACCAAGGAGTATCACGATGCAATCCCTGATCAACACCGAAGTCCAACCCTTCAAGGCCCAGGCTTTCCATAACGGCAACTTTGTCGAAGTGACCGATGCCGACCTCAAGGGCAAGTGGTCCGTCCTGATCTTCATGCCGGCCGCCTTCACCTTCAACTGCCCGACCGAGATCGAGGACGCCGCCGACAACTACGCCGAGTTCCAGAAGATGGGTGCCGAGGTGTACATCGTCACCACCGACACCCACTTCTCCCACAAGGTGTGGCACGAGACCTCCGCCGCCGTCGGCAAGGCCCGCTTCCCCCTGGTCGGCGATCCGACTCACGCCCTGACCAACGCCTTCGGCGTGCACATTCAGGAAGAGGGCCTGGCCCTGCGCGGCACCTTCATCATCAACCCGCATGGTCAGATCAAGACCGTGGAAATCCATGACAACGCGATCGCCCGTGATGTCCAGGAGACCCTGCGCAAGCTGAAGGCCGCCCAGTACGTCGCCGCCCACCCGAACGAGGTCTGCCCGGCCAAGTGGAAGGAAGGCGCCGCCACCCTGACCCCGTCCTTGGATCTGGTCGGCAAGATCTAAGAAGTTGCACGCCCCTCCCCGGTCCGGGGAGGGGTTTCACCCCCCACAGCCCGCAACACCAAGCCGTTACCGACGGTGAAGGCTTCGTATTGCCCACTGATTCAGGAGAACCCCATGCTCGACGCCAACATCAAGACCCAGTTGAAGGCCTACCTCGAAAAGCTCGTCGCCCCCATCGAACTGGTGGCCTCGCTCGACGAGCGTCCAAAGTCCGGCGAAATGCGCGGCCTGCTGGAAGACATCGCCAGTCTTTCCGACAAGGTCAGCCTGCTGGAGAACGGTGTCGACGGCCGCCGGCCTTCCTTCAGCATCGGCAAGGTCGGCGAGCCGGCGAGAATCCGCTTCGCCGGCCTGCCCATGGGGCACGAGTTCACTTCCCTGATCCTGGCCCTGCTCCAGGCCAGCGGCTATGCGCCCAAGATCGACGCCGGGGTGGCCGAGGCGATCCGCTCCCTGAAGGGGCCGCTGCGTTTCGAGACCTACATCTCCCTGTCCTGCCACAACTGCCCGGACGTGGTACAGGCCGTCAACGCCATGGCGGCGCTCAACCCCGCCATCGAGCACGTCATGATCGACGGCGTCCTGTTCCAGGACGAGGTCAACGCCCGCCAGATCATGGCCGTGCCCAGCCTCTGGCTGAACGGCGAACTGTTCGAGAACGGCCGCATGACGGTGGAGGAAATCGTCGCCCGTCTCGACACCGGCGCCGCCGAGCGCGACGCCGCCCGCCTGGCCGAACGGGCGCCGTACGACGTGCTGGTGGTGGGCGGCGGCCCGGCCGGCGCGGCGGCCGCCGTCTACGCCGCGCGCAAGGGCATCCGCACCGGCATCCTGGCCGAGCGTTTCGGCGGCCAGGTGATGGATACCCTGGCCATCGAGAACCTCATCTCGGTACCCCACACCGACGGCCCCAAGCTCGGCCGCGCCCTGGAGGAGCACGTCAAGGAATACGCCGTCGAGATCATGAACCTGCAGCGTGTCGAGGCTCTGATGCCGGGTGAAGCCGGTGCTTACCACGAGGTGCGCCTAGCCAACGGCGCGGTGATGAGGTCGAAGGCGATCATCCTCGCCACCGGCGCCCGCTGGCGCGAACTCAACGTGCCGGGCGAGCAGGCATATCGCGGCAAGGGTGTGGCCTACTGCCCGCACTGCGACGGCCCGCTGTTCAAGGGCAAGCATGTCGCGGTGGTCGGCGGCGGCAACTCCGGCGTGGAAGCGGCGATCGACCTCGCCGGCATCGTCGGCCACGTCACCCTGCTGGAGTTCGGCGACACCCTGCGCGCCGACGCGGTGTTGCAGAACAAGCTCCACAGCCTGGCCAACGTGACCGTGATCAAGAGTGCCCAGACCACGGAAGTGAACGGCGACGGCAACAAGGTCAACGGTCTCACCTATACGGACAGAACCACCGGCCAGAGCCAGCACATCGCCCTGGAAGGCGTCTTCGTCCAGATCGGCCTGCTGCCCAACACCGACTGGTTGAAGGGCACGATCAACCTGTCCCGCTTCGGCGAGATCGAGGTCGACGCCCGCGGTCAGACCAACGTGCCCGGCGTGCTGGCGGCGGGCGACTGCACCACCGTGCCCTACAAGCAGATCATCATCGCCATGGGCGAGGGCGCCAAGGCCAGTCTGGCCGCCTTCGACTACCTGATCCGCGGTTCGGCGCCGGCCTGATCCGGCCCGGCCGACCCCGGGCGCGACGCCTAGCAGCCTGTCGGACTTTGGGCTCCGATAGCGAAAATCGGCCCCGTCGAGGCCAGCTTTCGACGATTTCGCCGGGGAATAGCCGGATTATTGCCCAAGAAATGGGCGAAAAATGGGCCGGCGCGGTCGGTTTGCAGCCGGAGATTCCAAAGTCCGACAGGCTGCTAGGGTCGGCCGTCCATGCCCGTGGAGACGCATGCAATGTGCGTCAGCCCCGCATGCGAGAGGGTTAATTAATGAGAATGACTTGCATCTGAGAATGATTCGCATATAAGATGCGGGCCATGAACACCCGCCAGCCCGTCAAACCCCTCGTTCCCTCCCCGCCGCAAAGGGTGGCCGCCGCCGCCCTGCTCGGCGATCGGCGCGAACTGGTGATCGAGCATGCCGGCGAGCGTTACCGCCTGAGCCTGACCCGCAACGGCAAGCTGATCCTGACCAAGTAGCCTTTTCCTCTCCAGCCAGCCATCGGGCGACTCCTTCGCCCCAGTAGCCAGCCAGCAATGACTAGCGATCTGATTGGAGTCGTCCCATGCGTCTTTTCCGCGCCCTTCCCCTGCTGGCCGTGATCGCCAGCGCTCCGGCCCTGGCCGAGCCCGCCGCCGACATCGCCCAACTCCTGGAAGGCATGCGGGAACGCCTCAGCCGTCTCGAAGCGCGCAACGCCGAACTGGAGAAACGCCTGGCCGAGGCCGGCACCGCCAAGGAGGCCGCCTTGGCCGCCCGCGTCGAGGACGTGGAACACGAGTTGGTCACCCTGCGCAAGCGGCCCAGTCCCCTGGAGACATTCGAGGGCTTCTCCGCCGGCGCCAGTTTGACCCTGGTGGCGCAGCAGGCTTCCGGCGGCGGCATGGGGAGCGGCGGCAGCCAGCTCTCCGCGCGCGCCGATATCGAAGTGGAAATGCCCGGCGGTTCCATTGGCGCGGCCGAGGGCAAGGTGTTCGCCCACTTCCGCGCCGGCGACGGCGATGGCGTCGCCGCGCCCACTTACGCCACCGTCAATGCCACCGCCTTCGGCAACACGCCTCAGCCGGTGCTGATGCAGGCCTGGTACCAGCTCGACATCCCGGTCGGCGGCGCCAGCGGCAACCTGGGTCAGGTCGAGGTGACCGCCGGCAAGATCGACCCGTTCGGTTTCTTTGACGGCAACAACGTCTCCGACGACGAATCGGAAGGCTTCCTCAACCTCGCCTTTGTCCATAACCCGCTGCTCGATGCCGGCGGCGATATCGGGGTCGGCATCCACGGCGCCAGCCCCGGCCTGCGCCTGGCCTATGTCAGCGACATCAACGGCGGCAACCATGTCACCGCTTCCCTGGGCGTGTTCGGCACCGGCACGGGCGCGGACTACCTCAACAGTTTCCACAAGCCCTTCACCATCGCCCAGCTCGAATATGCGGGAAAGGCCTTGGGCGGGCGGGAAGGCGCCTACCGTCTCTATGCCTGGAACAATTCCCAGGCCCTCGACCTGGCCGGTGTCGAGGAAAAGCATGCCGGCTGGGGCCTCTCCCTGGACCAGCGGGTTGGCGACAGCGCCGCCCTGTTCGCCCGCTACGGCCACGCCACCCAGGGCGCTTTGGCCTTCGACCGCGCCTTCACCGTCGGCGGCCAGTTGAGCGGGGCGGCCTGGGGCCGCGAGAACGATCGCGTCGGCCTAGCCTTCGGCTGGCTGAACAGCAGCGCCGAGCAACAGACGGCCAATCCCGGCTTCGGCGCCGAGCGGGAGGCCGAACTGTTCTATGTCTGGCAAGCCAATGAGCAATTCCACCTCGCCCCCAGTGTGCAGTGGATCAGCCGTCCCGGCGGTGACCCCACGCGCGGCGATGTGATGGTCATCGGCCTGCGCGCCAAGGCCAGTTACTGATAACGGCATCTCTTTTTTCCAGGAGCACAGGATGGACAGCAATACCGCCCTCTACGCCGGCGCCCTCGACCAACTCATGCGCCACGAACTCACCGGCTGCCGGCAGGCCGCTCACCAGGCCGCGCGCCTGCTCGACGTCCTCTCGGAACGCGTCGACGTCGACCAGGAGACCCGCAGACTCTGCGGCCGCATGTGCGACATGCTGGAGAACGACCGTGTGTGAGCGCCGCGAAAGGAAAGGCCTGCTGACCGGCCTGTTGGGGCGGGCGGGGGGGGTCCCGGCGCCGTTCCCGCCGGGAGCGGGGAAGGCCGGTGACGCGTTGTTGCCGGCGCCCCCCGCCAAGCCCCCGCGCCGCCTGAAGCTCTGGGAACTGGAGGAAAGACTCCACTGCCCGGTGATCGGCACTTGCCTCTCGCTCGACGACATCGCCCGCATCGCCCGCCGCCTGGGCTTCGGCGGCCAGATCGGCGACCCCTACCGCCTGCATGTGGAAGCGGTGTCCCTGTCCTGCTCGCGCAACGAGGCGGCCGAGGCGATGCAGAAGGTGCTGGAAAGCAAGTTCAACCTCGACGTGACCCGTTTCAACCGGCTCAAGAACGATGCCGAAGTGCTGGCGCAATGGAAGTCTTGCCTGGAACGCGGCGAGGTGGCCGGCCCGATGTGGGCGGCCCTCAGCCACAAGCTGGCCAGCGCCGAGACCCGGCGGCAGGTCTATGCCGACATGCACATGCTGTCGCACCAGGTCGGCGCCGGCCAGGCCGCCGATCTGCGCCGCCTGGAATGGTTGCAACGTGAGCACGCCAGCCTCCGCGCCGAGCATGCCGAGACCAAGGCCACCAGCCAGCGGCGGAAAGAGGCGGAGCAGTCCAGCGCCGCGCGTGCCGAGCAACTCGAGCGGGAGCGGGACAGTGCGCGTGAGCAAGCCGAACAATTTGCCCGGCGCGTCGGTTTTCTCGAATCCGGCCAGGCCATGGTCGCCCTCGGTCGCCGCCTGCTGTTGGCGGAAGCGCAGGCGGAGCGGGCGCGGGAACTGGAAGCGCGGCTCAAGGAACAGGAGCGGAAGGTCGGCATCCTGCGCGCGGAGAAGACCCAACTGAGAGTCCGCCTGAGCCGCGAGCGGGATGAGGCCGCAAGCGAACGCGATGCCCTGGAACGCCTGTGGCTGGAAGGGAACGCCGAGGCGAAGGCCTGTGGCGGCGAATGCGCGAGCTGCGAGCAGCGCCTGCAGGGCCGCTGCGTGCTCTGCGTCGGCGGCCGCACGCCGCTGTTGCCACAATACCGGGCACTGGCGGAGCGCCTCGGCGTGCGCCTGATCCACCACGACGGCGGCCGCGAGGAGGCCCTCGCCCGCCTGCCCGACCTGCTCAATGCCTCGGACGCGGTGATCTGCCCCACCGACTGTGTCGGCCACCTGGCCTATTACCAGTTGAAGAAACACTGCAAACAGAACGGCAAGCCCTGTGTCCTGGCGAAAAGCTCCGGCGTGGCCGGCTTCGCCGCCGCCCTGGCCAGTCTGGCCGAAGGCCGCGCCGACATTCGTAGCCAGACATGATGCCCGTCCATAAACCCGCGCCTCACCCGGCCAAGGCGCCCCGGCCTACCCGAGCCGCGACCTGTTCCAGGGCGGCAAGCTGATCCCCACCGCCTGAACCCTTTCCAAGGAACCCCCATGAAGAACCTGATCCTCAGCCTCGCCCTCGCCACCGCGTTCCAGATGCAACCCGCCGTCGCCGCCGAGGCGAACGTCGATCCGGTGCTGCAACACTATGCCAGCCTGGTCCACGCCAATTACGAAGACACCCTGAACTCGGCGATCGCCATGCGGCACGCCATCGCCGCCTTCCTCGCCGCGCCGTCGGAACAAAGCCAGAATGCGGCCCAGGATGCCTGGCGCGCGGCGCGCGAGTTCTACGGCCAGACCGAGGCGTTCCGCTTCTACGGCGGCCCCATCGACGACGAGAACGGACCGGAAGGCCGCATCAATGCCTGGCCGATGGACGAGTCCTACGTCGACAAGGTGGCGGGCAACCCGGAAGCCGGTCTGATCAACGACCGCGCCTTCGCCATCACCAAGGACGCCATCGCCGGCCAGAACGAGCGCGGCGGCGAGGAAAACATCGCCAGCGGCTATCACGCCATCGAATTCCTGCTCTGGGGCCAGGACCTGAGCGAGACCGGCCCGGGCGCGCGTTCTTACCGCGATTATGTCGACGCGCCCAACGCGGACCGCCGTCGCCAGTATCTGAAGTTGGCCACCGAACTGCTGATCGACGACCTGAGCGGTCTGGTCAAGGCCTGGCGTCCCGCCAGCAAGCTCAACTACCGCGCCCGCTTCGTCGAAGGCGGCAAGGAATCGCTGCGCAAGATGTTCGTTGGCCTCGGCGCCCTGTCGCGCGGCGAACTTGCCGGCGAGCGCCTGGAAGTGGCACTCAACAGCCAGGACCAGGAAGATGAACATTCCTGCTTTTCCGACAACACCCATCGCGACAGCGTCAATGGCGCGCTCGGCATCGAGAACGTCTGGCTCGGCCGCTACCGGCGGGCCGATGGCGGCCTGCTGCAAGGCCCCTCGATGCGCGACCTGGTGGCCGCCCAGGATGCCGCCCTGGCCGAGCGGACCAGCAGGCGGATCGCCGCCTCGGTGGCGGCTGCCCGCGCCATCCAGGCACCCTTCGACCGCGAGATCATCGGCGGTCGCGACGCGCCCGGCCGCCTGCGCATCCAGGCCACGGTCGACAGCCTGGTGCAACAGAGCAAGGACCTGGTCGCCGCCGCCAACGCCGTGGGCATCACCCGCCTGACCCTGGCGCAGCCATAGATCATGACGCTCAGCAGACCCCTGTTCATCCTCCTCATGCTCGGCGCGGCCAGCCTTGCCGCCGCGCCGCTGGACGATCCCCTGGGCGAAAAGGTCGGCGGCGACACCACCGTCTACGCCAGCGGCCGCAACGCCTTCTCCTTCTCCGCCGCCAACTTGACGGACGCGGAGCGCACCCGCTTCGTCATCGGCAACTCCTTCTTCAAGCGCAACTGGGTACAGGCGCCGGCTTCGACCCAGGCCCGCGATGGTCTCGGGCCGCATTTCATCGCCCGCTCCTGCGGCGGCTGCCACGTCAACGACGGACGCGGCGCGCCGCCCGATGCCGGCCAGCAGCCGGTCGGCCTGCTGCTGCGCCTGTCCGTGCCGGGACTCGGGGCGCATGGCGGCGTCATCCCCGAGCCGACCTACGGCGACCAGTTCAACAACGCCGCCGTGCGCCAGGTGAAGCCGGAAGGCAAGGTGGTCATCGCCTACCGCGAAGTGCCGGGCCGATTCGCCGATGGCAGTCCTTACACCCTGCTGGAACCGCGTTACAGCTTCAGTGAACTGGCCTATGGGCCGATGCACAAGGACGTGCTGGTCAGCCCGCGCATCGCCCCGCAACTCATCGGCGTCGGCCTGCTGGAAGCCATCCCGGAAGCGGAAATCCTGGCCAACGCCCGCGCCCAGGCGGCCACCGGCGGCCCGATCAAGGGCGCGCCGAA
Organism: uncultured Thiobacillus sp.; assembly: GCA_964581195.1. Lineage (GTDB taxonomy): Bacteria > Pseudomonadota > Gammaproteobacteria > Burkholderiales > Thiobacillaceae > PFJX01. The sequence goes on from CAZONS010000019.1 coordinate 20,370, forward strand.
CCGCGTCTGGGACGCGCCATCCGGCAAGGCTAGGCTCGGCCGCTTCGGCTGGAAGGCCAACGTCGCCAGCATCGCCCATCAGACCGCCGGCGCCTTCAACGGTGACATCGGCATCACCTCCAGCGTCTTCCCGGACGAAGCCTGCACCGGCGCGCAGCGGGATTGTCTGGCCGCGCCCCGGGGTGGCCCGGGCGGAACGCCGGAAATCGACGACAGGACGCTGGGTGACGTGGTGTTCTACCAGGCCACCCTGGCGCCACCGGCGCGGCGCGCGCTTGCCGACCCGCGGGTGGCGCGCGGCGAATGGCTGTTCCACGCGGCCCAATGCGCGGTATGCCACCGGCCCGCCTACGTCACCGGCGCCGCGCCCAATCCCGAATTGAGCAGCCCGGCGCTGAACGGTCAGCGCATCCACCCCTACACCGACCTGCTCTTGCACGACATGGGCGAAGGGCTTTCCGATGGCCGTCCGGACGGCCAGGCCAACGGCCGCCAGTGGAAGACGCCGCCCTTGTGGGGCATCGGCCTGATCAAGGATGTCAATCAGCACAGCCGCCTGCTGCACGACGGCCGCGCCCGCGGTGTCCTGGAGGCGGTGCTCTGGCACGGCGGCGAGGCGGCGGCCAGCCGCGAGCGGGTGCTGTCGATGAACCCGGACGAGCGCGCGGCACTGGTCCGCTTCGTGGAGTCGCTGTGATCCTGATGCTCGCGGTCGATGCGGCGCGCGGGCCGCTTTCCGGCCTGCGCCTGGACAATCGCTGGATCAGTCCAGCCTGACCGCGTTGGCCAGCAGGCCCAGCCGTTCAAAGCATAGATAGAGTTCGCGCCCGGCCCAGGCATCGGTGGCGGCATAGGTGACTTGCGCGGGCGTCAGGCGCGCTGCCGCCCAGTTGCTGGTGCGCGCGCCCTTGGGGATGCGAAAGCCGAGGAAGCGCGCGGCGAGATTGCGCAGACCGGTCTGTTCGAGACCATGGTGCTTCGCGACGCGGCCCAGATCGACAACGGCCGCGGGGTCCAGCGGAAACAGGCGCCGCAACTGGCTGAGGTCGCCGGCGACCGAGACTCCGGCCTTGACGATGTGCGGCGCGCCCAGGATCTCGGCGAGCGCTCGGGAGCAGTCCAGCCGTTGCACCTGCAACAGATGGACGGCGCGGGATGTCGCCAACTGCACCAGGCTGGGCGCGTAGGCTTCACCCTTGCGGAAGGCGGGGCGGGTTTCGGTGTCGAAGCCGATGACGCGCTCCTGACGCAGGTCGACCAGGGCGCGCTCAAGGTCCGCCGACGTGGCGACCACATGGGTTTCGCCTTCATGGCGGCGAATCGGCAGATCCGCGATTTCCTCGCGGCTGATCGCGCGTCGGTATTCGTCGGCGAGGGGGGCGGCGTTCAAGCGCGGGCTACTGGATCCAGAGCAGGGATTTCGCCACCCAGCCATCGTTGAAGACTTCGTCCTGTACTTTCACCCAGGCGCCCTTCGTGTCGATGACCTTGAACGAATAGTATTTCTCCACCGGGCTGAGCGGCGATTTCGCGTGGTGGGTTCCCGGCCCGGTGCGCACGTTGGCCTTGTCCACCTTGACCACCGCGCAACGCATGCCGTTGCTCGTCAGTCGGCTGTAGACCCAGTGGATATCGCCATCCACGTCCTCGACCTGGGTCCACTTGCCCTCCTGCGCGATTTTCTTCAGCGGCATGTACTTGAAGACTTCCCAGCTCTTCTCGTGGTTCGTGCCCGGCCCCTGACGCAGATTCGCCTCGGGAACGCCGATGCACAGGGCGGACGCGGTACCCGGAAGGAGCAGGGTGGCGCCGAGCAGGGCGAGAGAGGCGAGTGGTTTCTTGGTCATGCGTGACTCCTTTGGTGATGAAGCGGGCGCGGTTGTTTGCATACATGCGTGCTCATGGCGTATGCCTCCTTCAGGCGACCCGCGATACAACGCGACGCCCTCCCGTCGAAAAAGTTCCGTCCGGCGTGCGCGGGTGCGCCGCTGGCCATGTCAATCGAGAGGGCGATATTCGATATCGACGATTTCCAGTTCACGCGGCCCCCCGGGTGACAGAAAGCGAATGCTGTCGCCCAGACGCGCCTTGATCAGGGCGCGGGCCAGGGGAGACACCCAGGAAATGCGACCGCGGGCGGGGTCGGTCTCGTCGAGGCCGACGATGCTGTAGGTGAACGCGTCGCCATTTTGATCGAGAACGGTGACGGTGGCGCCGAAATAGACGCAGTCGCGGTTTTCCTGACGGGTCGGGTCGACCACCACCGCGTTATCCAGGCGCTTGCCGAGAAAGCGCAGGCGCCGGTCGATCTCCCGCAGGCGCTTCTTGCCGTAGATGTAATCGCCATTTTCCGAACGGTCGCCGTTGCCGGCGGCCCAGGAAACGACCGCGACCACTTCCGGCCGCTCCACCTTGACCAGATGCGTGAACTCCGCCTGCATCCGGGCATGACCGGCCGGCGTCATGTAATTCCTGCCGCCGACGGGGAGCGGCGCGCCGCTTTCCTCCTCATCCTCCTCGACGGCTGT
>CAZONS010000020.1:0-22823 GCA_964581195.1 uncultured Thiobacillus sp.
CTGGTGCGGGCCGCTGCCCGCCGCCGAGCAGGCTTCCCAAATTGGACCCACCGGGCGGTCCGCTGAACAGGTCTCCGGCAGCCTTCTCGCCCTGGTTCCATGCACCATCCAGAACGCCCGCGTTGGCCCCGTGTCCTGACGGCTGCTGCGTCTGGGGCGGCATGCCGAAGGTCTCTCGCACAGCTCCCTCGCCCGCTGAGACCGCCTGATTCAGCGCCCCTTCAACCTTGGGCCCGAGCGTCGCCCCCGCGCCGGTCCTGTCCGCGATCTCGCCGCCGACCATCATGCCGACCGGAACGCCAGCGCGTGCACCGATACTCGCAGCAGCATCGATCACTTCCTGCTTAGCTTCGCCGGCAACGATCCCGGTCAGGACCGGGTAGTTGTGCCCTACCGCAGTCGTGGCATTCTCCTTCAGGATGTTCTGGGCAGCCTTCTCTCCAAGCTCATTTCCAATGACCTTGCCCGCTGCTTTACCCGCCACTTTTCCGACAGGGCCACCAGCGGTGTGTATGCCGGTGAATGTGAGCAACTCCCCCTGCGTAATGAGCACGTAGTCCGCTGCTCATGAGCGTTGCTAATGCGGAGAAGAGCGACATCAAAGATTTTGAATATTAAAATATTCGTATTTGCGCACTTAAAAATGAACTATCCGTGGTCTCCGATCGGCGAAGCCGAGCGAGCCAGGCGCCAAGCGAAGCGCGGCAGCAGTCGAAGAAAGCGGGAAATTAGGGGCTCGTTGCGGACAACTGCCGGCCTTCGGTTTCTCCAGGTATCCGCCATCTGAATGGCAGCTGCTCTTCAGAACTTGCCGGTCAATCTATTCCAGCGCCACGGCCAAAGAAGAAGGAGTCTGATCGCTGACTGAGTGCGCTCCACAAAAAACTTAGAATGCGGCGGTAATCACCTCTGCGATAGGCGTTGCCTGCCAATCGAACAAATAGGCTGTCGCGAATAAAGGAGATAGTCTCTCGATTAACCCCACTAAGTCGATGGCAAAATCAAAGAAAAGACGGTTCCTGTTTCCGTCGAACCGACCTCCACCGTGCCGCCATGCGCGGCAACAATGGAGCGGGTAATTGCCAATCCAAGTCCCGACCCCTCGCTGGTCCGATGTCGCGACCCATCGACACGATAGAAACGGTCAAACAAGCGGGGTAGGTGTTCGGCCGGGATCATTTCGCCGCTATTCGTCACAGACAGGCAAGCTCTTCCCTCCGAGCCTGTTTCAATATCGACACTGACCCGACCTTGCACCGGGGTGTGACGCAGGGCATTAGACAGCAGATTGCTGATCGCCCGGCGCAGCATCAGCCGGTCACCGGTAACGGTGGCCGCACCGTGACAGGCTAGCTCGACCGATTTTTCCTCGGCAAGTACGGCGTAGAACTCAACCAGCTCGGCCACCTCGCCAGCCAGATCGACCTGCTCACGGTGCGGGATGATCTGCTGATTGTCGGCCTTGGCCAGGAAGAGCATGTCGGCGATCATCCGCGACAGGCGCTCGAATTCCTCGATGTTGGAACCGAGAATCTCGCGGTATTCATCTACCGAACGTGCCCGGGTCAGCGTCACCTGGGTCTGCGTCAGCAGGTTGCTGACCGGCGTGCGCAGTTCGTGCGCCAGGTCCGACGAGAAGTCGGACAGGCGTTGAAATGATTCCTCCAGACGCGACAGCATCAGGTTGAGCGTGCCGGCCAGATCGCCCAGTTCCTCCGGCACCGACTCGACCGGCAGGCGCATGTGCAGGCGATGCGCGGTGATCTCGGCCGCCTGTCGGCTGATCGTGCGCAGCGGGCCAAGACCGCGGCGGACGACGAACCAGCCGAGCACGGCCATCAGCAGCGAGGCGGCGGCGATGAAGGCAAACAGCGTGATGCGGAATTCCGCCATGAATGCTTCGTGGTGCGTCGTGTCGGTGGCAATCAGCACCGTGTAGGGCGTTTGCCCGTCGGCACCGGCCAGCACGCTGGCGGCAATGGCGCGCCAGGGCGAGCCATCGAAGGCCTGCCAGAGCAGCATCGGCGTCGCCTCGACCGGTGGCTCGCCTTGCTGCAGCGCCCGGGGAAAATCAAGCGATTCGTTGAGGAAGAGCGGTTGCCGCTGCGGGCCGAGGACGTGCACAACCAGCCCGTGGTGGCCGGTCAGCGCACTGTCCAGTTGTGAAACCAGCATCTCGTCGCCGGGATTGCGCGTTGCCTTCTCCAGGATGTGCCGGGTCAGCTCCAGCTTGCCGACGAGCAGGTCGCGGTCCTGGTCGGCGAAATGGTGGTCGACGGTATGGGCAATCAACACCCCGAGGGCGAACAGCACCACGGCCGCCGACAAGGCAAACAGCAGCGTCAGGTTGAGGGCCAGCGACGGACGCCTGGAACTCACGACGGCACCTCAAGCACATAGCCCATGCCGCGCACGGTCTGGATCAGCTTCGGTTCGAAACCTTCGTCCACCTTCTGGCGCAGGCGCTTGATCGCCACTTCGATGACGTTGGTGTCGCTATCGAAGTTCATGTCCCAGACCTGCGAGGCAATCAGGGAGCGCGGCAGCACCTCGCCCTGGCGACGCATCAGCAGCTCGAGCAGGGCGAACTCCTTGACCGTCAGGTCGATGCGCGTCCCGGCGCGGCTTACCCGACGGCGCAGCAGATCGAGTTCCAGATCGGCCACACGCAGTTGCTCTGCCTCCTTCACCTTGGCACCGCGCCGCAGCAGCGTGCGGATGCGTGCCAGCAGTTCGGAGAAGGCGAAGGGTTTGACCAGATAGTCGTCGGCACCCAGTTCCAGCCCCTTGACCCGGTCCTCGACTGGATCGAGCGCGGTCAGAAAAAGCACCGGCGTTTCCTTGCCGGCCCGGCGTATGCCCTGGAGGATCTGCCAGCCATCGATGCCGGGCAGCATGACGTCGAGCACGATCAGCGCATAGCTTTCGTTCAAGGCCAGGTGCAGGCCGTCAAAACCGTCGCTGACCAGATCGACGACGAAACCGGCCTCGCTCAGCCCTCGCCGGAGGTAGGCGCCGGTCTTCTCTTCATCTTCGACGACAAGGATTTTCATGGTCCGGAGGGTTGCTGGTGGTAATGAGGATGGCCGGATTTTGCCCGTTTTTCGCGGTCGACCGCGAAAACTGACAGGAATGTAATCCGCCGGTCAGCGCTTTGACGGGGAGCCCCTGCAATACTGCGCCGGCAGCCTGGGAAGCGTACGAGCATAACCCTAGGCATCGACAGGATGGAAAGCAACACATGAAACGAATACCGATCAAGCTCAGCGCCTTGCTCATTGCTGGCCTGCTCGCCCTGCCGGCGCAGGCGACGCCGACACTGGCTGCCGCCGTCGATGCTGCCTGGGAACGCGCCGTCGCCGCCCGGGCGGCCATTGGCGAGCAGCGCGCAGCTGCCGCTGTTGCCGACAGTGCCGGGCGTTTGTGGGCCGAACCGCCGTCCATCGCCCTGAGTCAGCAGAGCGACCGCTGGCACGACGATGCCGGCAAGCGTGAATACGGCGTGGATATCAGCCTGCCCCTGTGGCTGCCCGGTCAGCGCAGTGCTCACGGCCAGGCTGCTGCCGCTGGACTGGCTCAGGCCGACGCGGCACAACGGGCAACCCGCTGGCGGATTGCCGGCGAAGTGCGTGAAAGCGCCTGGCGGCTGGCGGCCGTGCAGGCGGAAGCCGCCCAGATGGCAGCAGCAGCCGACAGCCTGAAGCGTCTGGCGGCCGACGTTCGCCGCCGTGTCGATGCTGGCGAACTGCCGCGCACCGACCTGCTGGCGGCCCAGGCGGAAGAACTTGCCGCCCGCAACCGGCACGGCAGCGCCGAACTGCAGGTCCGCGAGGCAGCCCTGCAGTGGCGTAGCCTGACCGGCCTCGACCGCCTGCCGGAAGCGGCGGTGCTGGCGGAAAAACTGCCCGACGAGACCACCATCGGCGCTGACCATCCTGCATTGCAGGAGGCAGCCGGCGAAGCTGCCAGTGCTGCCAGCCAGCGCGACCTGGCGCGTACTTCACGCAGTGCACCTCCCGAGCTGACCGTCGGCTGGCGTCGCGACATCGGCGGCCGCGGCATCGACGGCGAAAACAGCGTCGTGCTCGGCGTCCGTCTGCCCTTCGGAACCGACGATCGCAACAAACCGGTGCTGGCCCGTGCCGAAGCTGCGGCCGATGTGGCCCGCACCCGCGAGTTGCGACAGCGGGAACAGGTCGAAGCCAGCCTCACCATCGCCCGCGAGGGATTCAACCTGGCCGAGGCGCAGGCGGCCGCCGCCAAGGAGCAGGCCCGCCTGCTGCGCGAGCGCAGCGACCTGCTTGAACGTGCCTTCGCCGCCGGCGAGTTGGCCCTGCCCGAACTCCTGCGCGCCATGGCTGCCGCCGGCGAAGCCGCCGCCAGCAACGCCCGCCAGCAAGCCCTGCTCGGCCTGGCCCGCGCCCGATTACTGCAATCCCTGGGACAACACCCATGAAACCGACCTTCTTCCGACCTGCCGCGCTACGTAGTTGCCTGGCTGCCCTGATGCTGACCGTCACCATGCCGCTGGCCGCTGCGCCCGGCGCCCACGGCCCCAACGGCGAACACCTCGATGCCCCGACCGTGGCCGTTGGGGGCCCGATGCTGCCGCGCCTGGAAGCCAACTCCGACCTGTTCGAGCTGGTCGCCGAACTGAAGGACAGCCAACTGCGGATCTATGTCGACCGCTACGCCAGCAACGAACCGGTGGCCGATGCCTCGGTTGAAGTTGAATCGGGCAGTTTCAAGGCACTCGCCGCCTACCAGGCCGCCGAAGGCCACTACCTGCTGGCCGAGTCCGAGTTCCTCAAAGCGCTCGCCACAGCGGACGAACATTCGCTGGTATTCACCATCCTGGCCGGCGACGATGCTGATCTGCTCAACGGCATTCTCGATACGCGCGGCGCCAATGCCGGAAACGCGCACGGCCACGATCATGGCCACAGCCATGCCCTGGAATGGGCCGCCTGGGGTGTCGGCGGCCTGCTTGCCGCCGGTCTGGTGATCGTTGCGCTGCGCCGCCGGCAGCAGCGTGGACAATTGGGAGGCCTGCAATGAAGCACACGCCGATGCTCCGTCACCGCCTTGCCGGTCTGCTCTGCTGCCTGGCGTTGACTTCCGTCCAGGCGGCGCCCGGTGCCCATGGCCCGAATGGCGAACATCTCGATGCCCCGGGTGCTGCGGTCAACGCCTCCGGCCTGGCCCGGCTGCCGGACGGCAGCGTGACCATTCCCAAGGCAGCGCAGCGACGGATGAATATCCGCACCGAACTGTCAGCGGAAACCCAGGCCGCGGCAACGCTGGAACTGCCGGCGGTGGTCGTTATCGACCCGAACGCCGGCGGTCGCGTCCAGACCATCCATGGTGGCCGTGTCGAAGCTGGCGAACGCGGCCTGGCGGCAATCGGCAAGCGCGTCCAGCGCGGCGAAGTGCTGGGTTATGTACGCTTTGAGGGCGATCCCTACGCGCTCGCCGGTCAGCAGGCGCAACTGGCTGAAGTACGCGCCCGGCGGCTGGTTGCCGAACAACGGGCAACGCGGCTGGCCGGGCTGGAAGGTTCGGTGGCACGCAAGGACATCGACGCCGCCCAGGCCGAAGCCCAGGCGCTGGTCGAGCAGGAACGCAGTATCGGTGCCGGCATCGGCGCCCGTGAAGCGCTGCGGGCGCCGGTCGCCGGCATCGTAGCGCGCGCTGATGCGATTGTCGGTCAGGTGGTCGAACCGCGCGACGTGCTGTTCGAGATCATCGATCCGCAGCGGTTGATGGTCGAGGCCAGCATCGCCGACCCGGCGCTGGCCGGGCGCATTGCTGGCGCGGCACTGAAGGAAGCCGGCGCGGCCGAACTGGCTCTGGTCGGCGCCGGCGCGGCGCTGCGCGAAGGGCGCCTGCCGCTGCGTTTCTCGGTCAAGGGCAAGGAACGTCTGCCGCTCGCCGTCGGCCAGCCGGTCAGCCTGGTCGTCCGCCTCAACGAGGAAATCAAGGGCATCGTGCTGCCGGCCCGGGCGGTGGTCCGCAATCCGTCCAACGAGCCCATCGTCTGGATCAAATCCGGCGCACACCGCTTCATTCCGCAGCCGGTCCAGTTCCGTACGCTCGACGCCGAGCGGGTGGTGATCACCCACGGGCTGGGCGTCGACAATCGCGTCGTGACCGAGGGCGCTGCCCTGGTCGCCCAGATTCGCTGACCGGAGCCGCGCATGTTCAACTGGATCGTTCGCTACAGCCTGCACAACCGGCTGTTCGTGCTCGCCCTGGCCGGCCTGCTGATGGCCTATGGCGCCCTGACTGCCTGGCGCACGCCGGTCGATGTCTTCCCCGACCTCAACAAGCCGGTGATCACCGTACTCACCGAAGCCGGCGGCATGGCCCCGCAGGAAGTCGAGCAACTGGTCACTTTCCCGCTCGAAACCGCCCTGAACGGCATGCCGGGCGTCACCCGCGTGCGGTCGACGTCGGGCGTCGGGCTGTCCATCGTCTATGCCGAGTTCGACTGGGGTACCGACATCTACCGCAACCGCCAACTGGTCGCCGAGCGACTGGCGCTGGTTCGCGAACAGATGCCGGGCGACATCACGCCGGTGATGGGGCCGGTGTCGTCGATCATGGGCGAGATCATGCTGGTCGCGCTGCCTTTGGTGCCGGGCGACGGCAGCAGTCCGGCAGCAACGCCGATGCAGGCGCGCGAGTATGCCGATTTCGTGCTGCGCCCACGGCTGCTGTCGATTCCCGGCGTCTCGCAGGTGATCCCGATCGGCGGCGAGGTGCGCACCCTGCGCGTGGCGCCGGATACGGCCCGGATGGCGCAGTTCGACGTTTCGCTGACGCAGGTCGAGCAGGCGCTCCAGGGCTATGCCGGCAATGCCGGTGGCGGTTTCATCGACCTGAAAAGCCGGGAATTCCTGATCCGCCACCTCGGCCACAGCAACCGGGTCGAAGACCTGGCCGGCATCGCCGTCGCCTGGAAGGAGGGGCGCGCTATCCTGCTCGAACAGGTGGCCAGTGTCTCCTTCGCTGCCGGCCTGAAGCGCGGCGACGCCGGTTATAACGGCCTGCCGGCCGTGGTTGTCAGCGTGCAGAAGCAGCCGCAGGCCGACACCGTGCAACTGACCGGCGAGATCCAGCAGGCGCTGGACGAACTCAAGCAGGGCCTGCCCACAGGACTCGCCGAGCCCCGCGTGCTGTTCCGCCAGGCGGATTTCATCCAGGCCTCGATCGGCAACGTCGCCGAGGCCCTGCGCGACGGCGCCATCATGGTTGCCATCGTGCTCTTTGCCTTCCTGCTGTCGGCCCGCACCACGGTCATCTCGCTGACCGCGATCCCGCTGTCGCTGGCGGTGACGGCGCTGGTCTTCCAGTGGCTGGGCCAATCGATCAACGTGATGACTCTGGGCGGCCTGGCGATTGCCATCGGCGAGCTGGTCGATGACGCGGTGGTCGATGTCGAGAACATCCTGCGCCGGCTCAAGCAGAACCGCCTGGCCGGCAACCCGCTGTCGCTGCTGGAAGTGGTGCGGCGGGCCAGTGTCGAAGTCCGTAGCGGCGTTGTCTACGCGACCATCATCGTCGTCCTCGTCTTCGTGCCGTTGTTCGCCCTGCCGGGTATCGAGGGGCGGCTGTTCACCCCGCTCGGCATCGCTTATATCGTCTCTATCGGCGCCTCGCTGCTGGTTGCCATGACGGTGACGCCGGTGATGTGCTACTACCTGCTGCCGACGATGAAGAACCTGGACCATGGCGATAGCCCGCTGGTTGCCTGGCTCAAACGTCAGGATACGCGTCTGCTGTACTGGTCATTTCCGCGCGCCCGCAGCCTGATGCTGGCTGCCGTGCTGGCCGTGGCCACTGCCGCGGCAACCCTGCCTTTCTTCCCGCGCGCCTTCCTGCCGGCCTTCAACGAAGGCTCGCTGGTGCTCGGCCTGATCATGCAGCCGGGCACCTCGCTGGCCGAGGCCAACCGCATCGGCAGTGTGGCCGAAACGCTGATCGGCGAAGTGCCGGAAGTGACCCAGGTCGGTCGCCGTACGGGTCGGGCCGAGCTGGACGAACATGCCGAGGGCGTCCATTCGGCGGAAATCGACGTGGACCTGAAGCGTTCCGAACGCAGCCGCGAGGACGTCATGGCCGACATCCGCGACCGGCTGTCGACGCTGCCGGCGCAGGTGGCCATCGGCCAGCCGATCGGTCACCGCCTGGACCACCTGCTCTCGGGTGTGCGGGCGCAGATTGCGCTGAAGGTCTTCGGCGACGACACCGACACCCTGCGCGGCCTGGCCGAGACGATGCGCGGCCAGTTGGCGGGCGTCCCCGGTCTGGTCGACCTGAGCGTCGAAAAGCAGGTGCTGATTCCGCAGATCACCGTCCGCCTCGATCACCGCAAGGCAGCGCAACTCGGCCTGGCACCGGGCGAGGCGATCCGCGTCCTGCAGGCACTGACCGACGGTGCTCACGGTGCCCAGATCGTCGACGGTTCCCGTCGCTACGAGCTGGTGCTGCGCCTGCCCGATGAACGGCGCACGCCGCAGGACCTGGCGCAGACGCTGGTCGACACGCCGGCGGGCCGGGTGCCGGTGTCGACCTTCGCCAGCGTCGAGGAAGGCGATGGACCCAACCAGATCGGCCGGGAAAATGGCCGGCGCCGGATTGTCGTCTATGCCAACACCGATGGCCGCGACATGAGCCAGGTCATTGCCGACATCCGCGGCATCGTCGCCGCCCAGGCCTTGCCGACCGGCTACTTCATCAGCCTGGAAGGTCAGTTCCAGGCCCAGGAACAGGCGACCCGCCTGATTGCCGGACTGTCGCTGGTCTCGCTGACGATGATCTTCCTGGTCCTCTACTCGCGCTACCGTTCGGCGGTGCTCGCCGGCATCGTCATGGCCAACATTCCGCTGGCCCTGATCGGCTCGGTCGTTGCCATGTGGCTGGCCGGCGTCCAGTTGTCGGTTGCCTCGATGGTCGGCTTCATCACGCTGGCCGGCATCGCCACGCGCAACGGCATCCTCAAGATCAGCCACTACATCAACCTGTGCAAGTTCGAAGGCGAGCGTTTCTCGCCGGAGATGATCGTGCGCGGCTCGCTGGAACGGCTGACCCCGGTGCTGATGACCGCCCTGGTTGCCGCCTTCGCGCTGACCCCGCTGCTGCTGGCGGCCGATGCACCGGGCAAGGAAATCCTGCATCCGGTGGCGGTGGTCATCTTCGGCGGTCTGGTCAGTTCGACCCTGCTGGACACGCTGCTGACGCCGGTGCTTTACTGGCTGTTCGGCCGTGCGCCGACGGAACGTCTGCTGGTCGAAACCGCGGAACGCGAAGGTAATTCGGAAAGTTTCTGACAGGCCCAGGGCAGCCGCCTATGCAAGCGCTGCCCAAGCAATTGGAGAAGTGAAATGTTCAAGAAGTACGCCGGTATTGCCCTGATCACCCTGGCCACGCTCGCTGCCGGCCCGGTGCTGGCCCACGGTGGCGCGGTTGCCAAACACGGCGGCATCGTCCAGATGGCCAGCGACCTGTCCTTCGAACTGGTCCCCGGCGCGGATGGTGCGGCGATCTACATTGAAGACCACGGCAAGCCGCTGGCACCGGCCGGCATGAGCGGCAAGCTGACCATCCTCAATGGTTCGGAGAAGTCGGAAGCGACGCTGGAAGTCGCGGGTGACAAGCTTGAAGCCAAGGGCGTCAAGCTGGCCAAGGGCAGCAAGATCGTTGCCAATCTGAAAACGGCTCAGCAGAAATCGATCACGGTCAGGTTCACCGTCCGCTGAAAACGCTGCCCTGATCCCGTCGTGCAAACCACACTACCGGGATCTGGAGTTGATTGGCAGGCACCATGAACAATGTCCATGTGGTCCATGCGCTGTTCGCAGCGGCCTTGTTCGGTGCCAGCACACCGTTTGCCAAGCTGCTGCTTGGTGAGATATCGCCCTGGTTGCTGGCCGGACTGCTCTATCTCGGCAGCGGGCTCGGGCTGGCAGCAGCGCGCCTGATCCGCGACCGGGGCTGGCAGCCTTCCGGTCTGGCTACTGGCGAATGGCCTTGGCTGCTGGGCGCGATCTTCTTCGGCGGCGTGCTGGGGCCAGTGGCGCTGATGTTCGGCCTGACGCGCACCAGCGGTTCGGCCGCGTCACTGCTGCTCAATCTCGAAGCGGTGCTGACCGCCGTGATTGCCTGGCTTGTCTTCAAGGAAAACGCCGACCGTCGCATCGTGCTCGGCATGTTCGCCATTGTCGCCGGCGGTGTCGTGCTGTCTTGGTCGGGCGGTGCAGGGGGAACAGACGATTGGCTCGGCCCACTGGCCATCGCCGCTGGCTGCCTGTGCTGGGCGATCGACAACAACCTGACGCGGCGCGTCTCGGCCTCGGACGCGCTGTTCATCGCCAGCACCAAGGGCGGTGTTGCCGGAACGGTCAACGTCGGATTGGCCTTCATGCTCGGCGCGAGCCTGCCGGGCGTTCCCCTGCTGCTCGGCACCATGGTCGTCGGTCTGTTGGGATACGGGATCAGTCTGGTGCTTTTCGTGCTCGCACTACGCGGCCTGGGTACGGCCCGCACCGGCGCCTATTTTTCGACCGCGCCCTTCATCGGCGCGGCGGTGTCGCTGCTTCTGTTGGGCGAATCCACCTCGCCCGCGTTCTGGCTTGCTGCAGTCCTGATGGCCTGGGGTGTGTGGTTGCACCTCAGCGAGCACCATGAGCACGAGCATGGGCATGAACCGGTGGAGCATAGCCACCGGCACACCCATGATGAACACCACCAGCACCAACACGACCTGGCTTGGGTTGGTGATGAGCCGCATGTGCACCAGCACCGCCATGAGGCACTGGTGCACAAACACCCGCATTTTCCGGACACCCATCACCGCCATCCGCATTGACTGACGGTCTGCTTATGGGCATCAGGCTCGCCGCTCAGCCATGCATCCCGGGGCCGCGACGGTCAAGCAGCTTGCGCTGATCAGGGTTCAGAACCTCGTACAGCAGCTTGCTGGCCTTGCTGACATCGGCAAAGGCGGCGTCGCGCTCACGGGCAAACTTTTCCGCTTGCTCGATGCGCTCCGGCAGGGTGCGGGGCGTATCCCACATCGTTTCGCGCATCTCGCTCATGCGCTTGGCCTGTTTTTCCACTGCCGTGGCGAAGTCGGTCCAGGCCTGTTCCTGTTCTGTGCCGAGTTTCAGCGAACGCTTGAGGCTGTCGAGCTGATACCCGACTTTGTCCTCGACGGTGAAGGCCGCGCGATGCGGACCGCCCCAGCCGTGCCCCATCATGCCCGGTCCGAAGTTGCTGCCCATCCAGGCAGTGGGGCCGTGACCGCCACGGCCACCACAGTCGGGGCCGCCAGCCAGTGCCAGTGAGCCGCTGGCCAGCGTGAGGCCGGCAACACCGGCAAGAATCAGATTGCGCACAGTCTTGTTCATGAGAATCTCCTTTTGCGAAGTACAGTTGATGCCAATTGGCAAGACGAATGTTGCGCGCCGGATGTAAGCCAGATGTGTCCCGGAACAGCCCTTTTGGTAAGCCAGGATGACAGGCCGGCGGCTTGACATACTGTGTTACCAAGTCGCCGGGACAGGCGGTCGCAGCACTCCCAGAATGCACACACATTCACTTTTCGGGAGTCTCGCGATGTCATCCATTCGTTACGCCAAATCCCAGATTGCCATTCACTGGCTGGCAGCGGCATTGATCATCTTCCTGTTGGTCACGGGCAGTCTGGTGCTGGCCGATCTGCCCAATACCGCCGAAAAAATCGGCAACCTGCGCATCCACATGATCCTCGGCGTTCTCGCCGGGATTCTGGTCATCGCCCGGGTCATTCTGCGCAAACGCCTGCCGGCGCTTCCGGCGGTGCGCGGGGAGATGTTCGCCCGGTTCGGGCACATGGCGCTCAACCTGATCATCCTGCTGCTGGTATTCAGCGGCGCCATGCTGATGCTGCAGAGCGGCGCGCTGGAAGCCTTGTTTGGTAGTGCGGCCTTGCCGGCTGACTTCAAGGAATTCACACCGCGCCGGATTCATGGCCTGGCCTCACGGGCTGCCATGGCCCTGATCGCCCTGCATGTTCTGGCCGCCCTTTACCATCAGTTCATCGTCAAGGACGGGTTGCTCGCCCGCATGGGGATCGGCTCGAACAAGATCGGGCGGCAGTGATGAAACTGCATCTCGACAAGCGATGGAAGATCGCCATCGGCATCCTGGTGTTGGCCGGGATGGGCCTTCTGATTCTGCGCAACAGCCCGCTGGCGCCGATGACGAAAGTGACGACGGCACCTGTGGAACGCGTCAGCTTGCAGGCTTCGCTGTTTGGCATCGGTATCGTCGAATCGCGCCGCAATGTCCTGATTGGCCCGACGACCGCCGGACGTGTCGCCCGCGTGCTTGTTGACCAGGGCGAAATGGTGGCAGCCGGTCAGGTGCTCGCCGAAATCGACCCCATCGATCTGCAGGCGCGCTTGGCTGCAGCCCGTCATGGGCAGGCCAGGGCCGACTCGGCCCTGGCCGCAGCCGAGGCCCTGGGCCGCGAGGCGGAAAGCCGGCTGGCAACCGCCGAGGCCAGCGCCCGGCGCTATGCCGCATTGCGTGAGCAGGGTTTTGTCAGCACCGAGGCGGAACGCGCCAAAGGCCATGAGTTCCGTGCCGCTGGCGCTGCCCAGGCGGCCAGTCTGGCCAATGTTGCGGCGGCTCGCGCCGAGGGCGAGCGCTCCAGGGCAGAGGCTGATGCATTGGTGCAGCAACTGGGCAACATGCGTTTAGTGGCACCGGTAGCTGGCCTGATCGTCGCCCGAGATATCGAGCCGGGCAGTACGGCTGTCGCCGGGCAGGCCGTAGTACGCATGGTCGAGACGGATTCTTTCTGGTTGCGGGTACGTATCGACCAGGGGCGTTCCGCCGGGCTGGCAACCGGCCAGACCGCCAGCATTGTGCTGCGTAGTCGACCGGGAGAGACATTCACCGGCAAGGTCGCACGCATCGAACAGTTGTCGGATGCGGTGACCGAGGAGCGGATTGCCATGGTGGCATTCGACAGCCTGCCGGCGGGATTGACCTTGAACGAGATGGCCGAAGTCACGGTGAACATGCCGGCACGGCCGCCTGCACTGGCCGTGCCGCCGGCTGCGCTGGTGCGTCAGGACGGCCGCAGCGGTGTTTTCCTGGCAATCGATGGCAAGGCGCAGTTCGTGCCGATCAGGGCCGGTTTGCGTGCGGCAAGCGGCGTCGAAGTGCTCGAAGGTTTGGGTGGCGGTGAGGCGGTCATCGTCACCCGTGCCCGCCCGCTTGCCGATGGCGACCGGGTCCGCGTGACGGATGCCGGGGGAGCGCAGTCGTGATCAATCTCGCTGCCCGGGATATCGGCCATCACCTCGGTCGCTTCATCTTCACCGGCATCGGCCTCGGGCTGTTGATCGGCGTCACCCTGACCATGGCCGGTGTCTATCGCGGCATGGTTGCCGACGGCCGCGCCGTGATTGCCGCCTCTGGCGCCGACATCTGGGTTGTGCAAAAGGATACGCTGGGTCCGTGGGCCGAGCCTTCGTCGATCCGTGACGATCTCTACCGCAGCCTGGCCGGGCTGAGTGGCGTCGCCGAGGCGGCCAACGTTGCTTACCTGACCATGCAGGTGCAGATCAATGGCAAGGATGTGCGCGTCATGCTGGCCGGCATCGAGCCGGGTGCGCTCGGCGAACCGGCGCAGGTGATCGCCGGGCGCCCGCTATTGCGCAGCCATTACGAAGCCGTCGCCGACGAGAAGGCAGGTCTGCTGGTTGGCGATGTCGTGCGCATCCGCCGTCACGAGTACACGGTGGTCGGGCTGGCTCGCCGAGCGACCTCGTCTTCCGGTGATCCGATGATCTACATTCCGCTCAAGGATGCCCAGGAAGTCCAGTTCCTCAAGGACAACGACAGCCTGATCGCCGAGCGGGCGCGCACGACGGCGAATCCGGCCATCAATCGCCCGGGGGTGCCGGGCCTGCTCGATGCCGTAGTGGCTACGCAAACCAGCAGCCGCAACGTCAATGCCGTGCTGCTGCGTCTGGCTCCGGGCTATCCCGCAGAAGAAGTCAAAGCCGAGATCGGCCGCTGGAAACATCTGACCGCCTGGACCCGCGCCGACATGGAAGAGATCCTGGTGGCCAAGCTGATTGCCACGTCCGCCAAGCAGATCGGCATGTTCCTGGTGATCCTGGCGATCGTCAGTGCGGCCATTGTTGCTTTCATCATTTACACCATGACCATCAACAAGCAGCGGGAAATCGCCGTGCTCAAGCTGATCGGCGTGCGTGACCGGAGCATTGCCACGATGATCCTGCAGCAGGCGCTGGCCCTGGGCCTCATCGGCTACGTCGTCGGTCAGGTTTCGGCGGGCTTGTGGGCGCCCTTTTTTCCCCGCCATGTCCTGCTTGAATCGGGTGATGCCCTGCGCGGCCTGGTCGTCACCCTGGTGGTTTGTGCCCTGGCCAGCGTCCTGGCAATTCGGGCCGCCCTGCGCATCGACCCGGCCGATGCCATAGGAGGTTGATCATGCTGAATCCGACAGCAAACAAGGAAGTTGCCATCCGCCTGAGCGGCCTGACCAAGACCTACGGCCAGGGCGCGAATGCGGTGCATGCATTGCGCGGTGTCGACATGACCATCCATCGCGGCGAAGTCGTCGGGCTGGTTGGCCCCAGTGGCTCGGGCAAGAGCACCCTGCTCAAATGCCTGGGGGCGGTGATCGAACCGACCGGCGGTCACATCGAACTCGGTGGCGAGCGCATTTTTGACGAGCCGGCCGGTGGCTGGCAGATCGATGACCTGCGTGCTCTGCGCCGTGACCGCATCGGTTTCATCTTCCAGGCCCCGTACCTGATTCCCTTTCTTGACGTGACCGACAACGTTGCCCTGCTCCCCATGCTCGCCGGCACGCCAAACGAAAAGGCCCGGCAGCGAGCCCGTGAGCTGATCGAAGCGCTCGACGTCGGCCACCGGGTCGGGGTCCGCGTTTCCATGCTCTCTGGTGGCGAGCAGCAGCGGGTGGCAATCGCCCGCTCCCTGGTCAATCACCCGCCAGTGATCCTCGCCGACGAACCCACTGCACCACTGGACTCGAACCGCGCGCTGGCAGTGATGCGGATACTCAATGACATGGCACAACGCTACGGGGCCGCCATCATCGTTGTCACCCACGACGAAAAGATCATTCCGACTTTCAAGCGCATTTATCACATCCGCGATGGCCGCACCGAAGAGGAAGCCGGTGAAGGCCGGGAAATCACATCATGACCCTACGCAAACTTGCTCTTTCACTTACCCTGCTGGGCAGTGTTTCGCTGACCCAGGCCGCTGACCTGCTTGAGGTTTACCGTGCGGCCCGCAACTACGATGCAGGCTATGCGGCGGCCAGCGCAGCGCGCGATGCCGAGCGCGAGAAAGCCCCGCAGGCACGGGCCGGCCTGCTGCCCAGCATTGGCCTGGTAGCCAGCACTACCCGCAACAGGGTGGAATCCACGCCGCGCGCCGGCGGGCTCGCCAGTGATGCTGAATACAACAGCAATGGCTGGACGATTTCCCTGACCCAACCGCTGTTCCGCTGGCAAAACTGGCAGGGCTACCAGCAGGGCGAACTGCTGGTGGCGAACGCCGAGGCCAGGTTTGCGCAAGCCGGGCAGGAACTGCTGCTGCGTGTCACCCAGGCCTATTTCGATGTGCTGTTGGCGCAGGAAACCGTGGCCAGCGTTCAGGCGCTGAAGCTGGCCACGGTCGAACAACTGGCATCGGCCAGGCGCAATTTCGAGGTCGGCACTGCCTCCATCACCGATACGCACGAGGCACAGGCGCGTCACGACCTGATCGTGGCCCAGGAAATCGCCGCCGCCAACGACCTGGCGGTCAGGCAGCAGTTTCTCCTTACCCTGACGGGCGAAGCGTACTCACAACTCGATGGATTGAAGCAGGACGTCAACATCGGCCGACCGGTGCCCGATGACATGGCGCAATGGGCCAGTCTGGCCGAGCACGGAAACATCGGCGTACAAGTTGCCGAAACCGCAAGGGAGGTTGCCCGTCGCGAGGTGGAAAAGCAGAGCGCCGGGCACTATCCGACTGTCGATCTGGTCGCCAGTCATGGCCGGAGTGCCACGGGCTTCAGCTCGACAGCACCGGGCGGCCTGGATAGTCGTACCACGACCATCGGGCTGCAGCTGAATTTGCCTATTTTTGCCGGCGGGTCGGTATCTTCAAAAAGCCGGGAGGCGGCCGCCCTGCACGAGAAATCCCGGGCCGAACTGGAGAACGCGCGCCGGCAGGCGGTGTTGGCGGCACGCCAGGCCTATCTCGCCTTCAGCAATGGCCAGGCTCAGATCAAGGCATTCGAGGCCGGGGTCACTTCCTCGCAGTTGGCCCTGGATGCCAACAAGCTCGGCTACGAGGTCGGCATTCGCATCAACATGGATATCCTGAACGCCCAGAGCCAGCTATTTGATACCCGGGTCAAACTGGTCAAGGCCCGCCTGGATACCATGCTATCGTTGCTGCGTTTGAAACAGGCGGCAG
Organism: uncultured Thiobacillus sp.; assembly: GCA_964581195.1. Taxonomy (GTDB): domain Bacteria; phylum Pseudomonadota; class Gammaproteobacteria; order Burkholderiales; family Thiobacillaceae; genus PFJX01. The sequence continues at coordinate 16,525 of CAZONS010000020.1, forward strand.
GGATTCTGGCAGAAGAAGACCTGGCGGCGATCAACACCCTCCTGAAACGATGATGACAGTACGTAGCGAGCACCTGCTGGTCGTCGATGACGACCGCGAAATCCGCCGTTTGCTCGAAGAATATCTTGAACAATCCGGCTACCGGATAAGCAGCGTTGCCGATGGCAAGGCGATGCGCAAGGCTCTGGAGAATCACCGGATCGATCTGGTGATTCTCGACCTGATGCTGCCCGGCGAAGATGGTTTGAGCCTGTGTCGCGAACTGCGGACCCATTCGAACCTGCCCGTCCTGATGCTGACCGCCCGTGGTTCGGAAATCGATCGCATCATCGGCCTGGAAATGGGGGCCGACGATTATCTGAGCAAGCCATTCAATCCCCGGGAACTGCTGGCGCGGGTCAAGAGCATCATGCGGCGCGCGCATTCGCTGCCGCCAAATCTGCAAACCAGCGAAGCGGCAGCTTACCGTTTTGCCGGCTGGACTCTGGATGTTTCGGCGCGCAACGCCATTGCCCCGGATGGCCTCGTCGTCCCGTTGTCAGGGGCGGAGTTCCGACTGCTGAGTGTCTTCCTCGAACACCCGCAACGTGTTCTGTCGCGGGACCAGATTCTTGAACTGATCGCCGGGCGGGAATCGCTCCCCTTCGAGCGCAGCATCGATGTGCTGATCGGACGCTTGCGCAAGCGCCTGCAGGATGATGGCAAGGAACCCGCCCTGATCAAGACGGTACGCGGCGAAGGCTATGTGCTGGCGGCTCAGGTGGAGGCCGTCTGATGCGCTGGCTGCCGCGTTCTCTGTTTGGCCGTCTGCTGCTGCTAATGACGGTGGGACTGGTGCTCGCCCAGCTGGCCGGAACCGCCATCCATTTACGGGAACGGCAACGTTCGCTGGGCGACATTGTCAGTCAGGAAATGGTCCAGCGCTTTGCCGCCATTCATCGGGCGATCGATGGCGAGCCCGAAGCGGTACGTCAGCGGCTGGCCGATCGCTTATCGACCCCGCGGCTGGCCCTGACTATCGAAGCATCGGCGCCGCAGGCGGGTCAGGCCCGGACGATGCTGACCGATTTTGCCCAGCGGATGCGCGAGCAACTGGGCCCCGGCATCGAGGTCCGAACCGTGGCCCTGCCGCGTTTTGGCGCCTTTGCCTTCGACATGTATCTGCAACTTTCGGATGGGAACTGGCTGCGCATCAATGGCAGCGCACCCGATGACATTCTTGCCCAGCCCTGGCATGTGCTGATCAACCTGGGGGTGATGTTGCTGGCGATCGTCGTCCTGGTTGCCTTTGTCGCGCGCAGCACGGTTCGCCCCCTGACGCGATTGGCTGCCGCAGCCAACGGCCTGGCAGAGGATCTGAAACATCCGCCACTGGCGGAAGAGGGGCCGAGCGAAGTGCAAGAGTCGGCGCGGGCTTTCAACCTGATGCAAACCCGCATCCGCTCGGGCATCGAGGAACGCGAGCGCTTCCTTGCTGCGGTATCCCATGATCTCAAGACCCCGATCACGCGGTTGCGCCTGCGGGCCGAAATGATGGCTGACAAGAACCTGCGCGAGGACATCCGGCACGACGTCGACGACATGCAGCAGTTGATCGACGATGCCCTGGATTTCCTGCGCGGCAAGGCGGTCGATGAAGCGATTCAGCCCATCGACCTGGTGGCGCTGGTCGAAAGTGTGGCCGACGACTTTTCGAATGACGGCCTGGTTTCCCTGGAAGCCCCCGAGCAACTGCGTTTCAATGGGCGTCCCAGGGCACTGCAAAGGGCATTGCGCAACCTGGTCGACAATGCTGTGAAGTACGGCGGAAATGCCCGCGTCGCCCTCGGAACGAATGGCGCGGAGATCGTCCTTGGTGTGGAAGACGATGGCCCCGGCATTCCCGAGTCCGAGCTTGAATCAGTGTTTGAACCTTTCCACCGCGTCGAGAGCTCCCGCTCCCGCGAAACCGGGGGCACCGGTCTAGGTTTGGCCATCGTCCGCCAGGTGGTGCATGGCCATGGGGGCAGTGTCGTGCTTTGCAATCGTCCGGGAGGGGGGCTGCGGGTCGAAGTGAGGATTCCTTCCTGAAGACCACAGATAGGCATGAAGAATGGTCAAGGTAGGATGCCGATGTTAAGTTTTGTTCTCCCACTCCTTCCAGCCATTTCCCCATGCGTGAGTACGATATAGATGGGCCAATTTCGGGCCAAAGTGGGAGATTCGATCCCTTGCCCACTCCTGACCATGCCAGAACACGTGCACGTTCATACGCTTTCCCGGCGAAACCATCACCCAATACTGGCACACCTTATCGACGTAGGTGAATAGCTCGGGGTAGTGCACACAAGTTTCTGGTGCATCCGCCAGGATGGGCTGCAGCCGAGCGTAGCAGTCGAGCGCCATATCGCGTAGCTCGTGAGAAGCGGTCTCCTCAGAAAGCTTGGTTAGGATGGCAACCGCTGCCAGCGCGTCAAAAGTCCCCAGTGCCACAAGGCAATCGAAGTGCTCATGGGTCAATTGGACGAGCTCTGCTTGTCCCTTGATAGCCCCTTCTGTTGTCATCAATACGTCGATGACGGCAGGGGAAAGGGTTTGCAGCAGGCGCTGCAATTCCCAACGATCCGGCTTGGTACCTTTCAAAATCTCCCAAAGGGGATTGTCAAACCAACTCGCCGTTCCTGGGAAGTGCCGTTCGGCTAGCTCAACTGCATCGCTCAGGTCATGGCTGCGCTTGGGAACCCGGGTGCCATGTTCATAACTGTCCCACTTTCTAGGACGATTCACCCCATCTGCAGTAATGCGAACAAGGTGGGGCTCCAAGGCTTTCTCGATGGCATAGGCGCTCGGCAGACCTGAACGCAGCTTGAGCACATTAAACCAAAGCTGAGTCCTCAAGACATCAATCGGGTTTCGTGGTGGCCGGCCCGGCTTTTTGGAGGTAAGAAATTTCGGCATTCGCATAGAGTACAGAAATTCCAGATTTCTGTTCGGGTAGATTGGCCGTGCGATCTGGCGAACACTGCGTGACTAATGACGACACTGACCGCCATGACACTTTCGCCATCGCCCAAAACCCAAAGTCCCTTAAAGGCGCTCGGTACACAGCAAATACTTCAGTCGAGGCCGCTTGTCGCGCAGTTGTATGAAGATCTTCTGGCACGCCATGGCCCGATCCTCGGTGGAGTTGATTTGGCTCAAGCGATGGGATATCGGTCCTTGGCTGCATTCCGTCAGGCCCGCAGGCGCGGGCAGGTTGAAGTTTCCCTATTCACCTTGCCCAACCGTAGGGGGGTCTTTGCACTGTGCCTGGATGTGGCCCAATGGTTAGCCGACGCATATCAAGCCAATCCGGTGTCTTCACATGCGTTACGCCAACCGCCTTGAATAACAAATAGATCAGCGGTATCAGTTGCCTGCCACGAGTTCATTGGCATGAAGTTGAGAACAACGGATGTGTGGATGCATTGACGGTTCAAGACCTGATCGAGAACTACTGTCTATCGATGAAGCGCATTCACGAAAACGACCTAGGCAGCAGGCGTTGCCTGGCTTTGAGACAAGGAGCAAGCATGAAATAAGGATCGAACAAAATTCCCGGCCCATAAAGCGCAAAACCCGAGGTGGCGACCTCGGGTTGCGTACTGCGGATTCAAGTTTGCGACTTGGTGGACGCAGTATCAGCAACGTCACAGGATAAGTCAAGTCCGGGACGGTGGGCTTCCTCATCCGTTCGTTTCGCGAGAACGAACATTTAACCCTGGCGCGAGTCGCCGGATACGGAGAGATCCATGCGGATACCTGTAACACAGCAGCGTGAGATTGCACGCCTGCATTTTCATCAACCTCAATCAGCCCGTTCGATCAGTCGGATTACAGGCATCTGTGCCAACTCGGTTGGCGAGTTGCGCAAGCGAATCCAGGCCAGTGGCAAAAAATGGCAGGATATCGTTGATCTGGACGACGATCAGTGGGAGTTGGCTCTGGGCACTAAAAACCGCTCGGTGGCCCAACGTAAGGTGTCGCCGGATTGGACATGGGTCCATGAGCAGATGCAGTTGGAGGATGCCACCCGGGAACAGATCTGGCAGGAATGGCGGGAAGAGCACCCGGATGGGATTGGTCAGTCTCAGTTCAACGAAGGTTACAGGAAATGGCTGGGGCAGCAACGTGTGGTGATGCGCCAGATTTACCGCCCGGGAGACCGGATGTTTGCCGATTTCGCTGGGCGCAAGGTGATCATCCAGGGCGACACCGGAGAGTCACCACGTGAGGCCAACCTTTTCGTCGCCGTCATGGGCTGCTCAAGCCACACCTATCTGGAACTGGTATGGCAACAGACGACGGCCTGTTGGCTGGCGGCGCAGGCCAATGCCTTCGAGTATTTTGGCGGCGTGCCAAACTGGGTCGTCAGCGACAACCTGAAGGCGGCCGTGTTGCGTCGCGAAAAAGATCGTATTGTCCTCAATCCACAGTATCTGGAATGCCTGAAACATTACGATACGGCGCCCATGCCGACCAAACAGCGCTCGCCTCGGCAAAATGCAAAAGCTGAGGCTGGGGTGAAATTGGCTCAGCGGTGGGTTCTATTCCGCTTGCGTGACCGTGTGTTTCTCAGCCTGGAAGAAGCCAATGCAGAGATTCGTCGGCTCAACGAATTGTTGAACGACCGAAAGTTAACCAAAAGTGAAGATACTCGGCGTAGCAGGTTCCTCGCGCTGGATGCCCCAGCCTTACGTCCATTGCCGCCAACAAGGTACGAACTATCGGAATGGCGCCACAGTGTTCGGGTTGGCGACGATTATTTGATCGAGCATGGCAAATGCTATTACTCAGTTCCTTGGCAACATCGAGGCGATGTGGTCGACTTGCGTATCACCGGCACGTCGCTAGAAATATTTCGGCGCAACAAGCGGCTGGCGATCCATACCCTGCAGAACCAACCCGGCGAGATGTCGCGTTATGAAGAACATATGCCGGTTGCGCATCGCCGCGTCCAGGAAGGCGAACCGCATGCATTGCTGAACTGGGCCAGAGCACAAGATCCCGTTATCGAACAGCTATTCACGCACCATCTCATGGAACGCCATGATCTGACCAATGGGCTCAAAGCGGCTCGAAAATTGAGGGCATGGGCTCAGGAATACGGTAACGAGCGCTTCCTGGCGGCCTGTCGCTACGCGCAGTCCTGCAACATCACGGCAATGCGCAGTATCGAATCGATCCTGAAAAAGAGAGCAGATTTGATGGCCCAGCAAGCGGAGGTCTCTACTCAAGCTACCGCACGCGACGCCCATGAAAACAATCGGGGGGCAGCGTATTTCGGAGGTGAAGCATGAGCAGCGTGCAACAGACCTTGAGCGTGCTACGCCAATTGAAATTGAGTGGTATGGCCGATGCTTATCAGTTTCAATTGGATCAGCCGAAACTCACTGGGCTGTCCTTCGACGATCGGTTGGCGATGTTGGTGGATCGCGAGACTTCGAATCGCGAAACTCGTCGTATTCAACGGCTGCTAAAAGGAACCGGATTTCCGGAATCGGCCGTATTGGAAGATCTGGATGATCGACCCGGTCGAGGTCTGGATAAGCCGTTATTGGCTACTTTGGCTGGATGCCAGTGGATTCGCCGCCACCAGAATCTGAATATCCTAGGGCCGACGGGCGTTGGGAAAACTTGGCTGGCGTGTGCGCTTGGCACCCAAGCCTGCCGCCAGGGAGTCTCGGTCCTTTACTACCGGTGTTCGCAACTGTTCTCAGATATCGCGGTAGCGTTGGTCGATGGCTCAGTCTCGACCTTGAAATCCCGCCTGGTCAAACCGGCGTTGCTGCTGATCGACGATTTCGGTAATGGGGAAATGAATCTGGCCGTCGGGCACGTACTGCTCGATATTGTCGACCGGCGCATGCGTTGTGGCTCATTGCTGATCACCAGCCAGTATCCGCGGGCTCAGTGGCACGGACTCTTCCCTGATCCGACAGTTGCTGATGCGGTACTAGATCGTATCGTCCATCAATCGCATCAGTTGCAGCTCAAGGGCGAATCGATGCGGAAAATTCGTGCACAGGAGATGATGACAGGGAAGTAATTCACCCGGCAGGATGCTCACGTGCAGCAACGCTCGTGAGCATCATTTCCAAGTCGGATGCTCATGGTGGCTGGTCGCGCATTTTGTTCATGGCTTTCGGGCAAGTTGCTCACGGTGAACTGGGCTGCCTGCTCATGTTGTATCGGTCAGGCTGATTGCGAAGGTCCGCTGTCAACACTCTCCTCCTACCGCTGCAGCGGCGACATCCTTTCGTAGAGCCGCTGCATTTCCC
>CAZONS010000021.1:0-22207 GCA_964581195.1 uncultured Thiobacillus sp.
AGCGCCGCGAGCAGTTCCGCCTGGTGTTCGGCGGTAAGCGCGGCGATGAGTTCGTCGAGGTCGCCTTCCATGACCTGGCCGAGCTTGTAGAGGGTGAGGTTGATGCGGTGGTCGGTGACGCGGCCCTGCGGGAAGTTGTAGGTGCGGATGCGGTCGGAGCGGTCGCCCGTGCCGATCAGGCTCTTGCGGGTGCTGGCTTCCTGGGCGTGGGCGGCGCGGTCCTGCATGTCCTTCAGGCGGGCGGCGAGGACGGCCAGCGCCTGCGCCTTGTTGCGGTGCTGCGAGCGGTCGTCCTGGCATTCCACCACCAGGCCGCTGGGCAGATGGGTGACGCGCACCGCGGAGTCGGTCTTGTTGATGTGCTGGCCGCCGGCGCCGCTGGCGCGGAAGGTGTCGATGCGCAGGTCGGCGGGGTTGATGTCGATGGCCTCGGCCTCGTCGGCTTCCGGCATCACCGCGACGGTGCAGGCGGAGGTGTGGACGCGGCCCTGCGACTCGGTTTCCGGCACCCGCTGGACACGATGGCCGCCGGATTCGAACTTGAGTTTCGAGTAGGCGCCGGCGCCGACCACGCGGCAGATGACTTCCTTGTAGCCGCCGACCTCGCCCGCGCTTTCCGAGACGATCTCCACCTTCCAGCGCTGCCGCTCGGCGTAGCGGCTGTACATGCGCAGGAGGTCGCCGGCGAACAGGGCGGATTCGTTGCCGCCGGTGCCGGCGCGGATTTCCAGGAACAGGTTGCGTTCGTCGTTGGGATCGCGCGGCAACAGCAGCATCTGCAATTCCGTGTCGAGTTCGGCGATGCGCGCGCGGGCGGCATCCACCTCCTCCTGGGCGAACGCCTTCATCTCCGGGTCGGCGAGCAGGCCTTCCGCCGTGTCCAGGTCCGCCCGGGCCTGTTGCCAGGCGTGATAGTGCGCGACCACCGGGGTGATTTCCGCGTATTCCTGGTTGAGCTTGCGGTATTGCGCCATGTCCGCCGTGGCGCGCTCGTCGGCGAGCAGGCCGTCGATCTCTTCGAGGCGGAAGGCGAGTTGTTCGAGTTTGGCTTGCAGGGAGGGTTTCATGGGGAATCCGTAGGTTGGGTTGGCGGCCCTATCGCGTAACCCAACACGATCAGCACCGATGTCGGGTTACGGCGCAAAAAAACCGCGCCTAACCCAACCTACTCGTTATGCAGGTTGTAGAGCTTGGAAACCAGGCGCGCGAGATGTTCGCGTTCGTTGTCGCCGGCCTGGTTGAGGGCATGGCTGGGTTCATGCAGGAGCTTGTTCATCAGGGAACGGCTCATGGCTTCGAGCACGACTCGCGGGTCGTCACCGCGCAGCAGGGCCTTGTGCGCGCGGTCCATCTCGTTGCGGCGCAGGCGCTCGCCGTGGTCGCGCAGGGAGCGGATCACCGGCACGGTGCGGCGGGTGTCCATCCAGTGCATGAACTCGTTGACGCTGGCGGCAATGATGGCTTCCGCCTGCACCACGGCCGACTGGCGGCTGGACTGGCCGGAGCGCACCACCTCGCCGAGATCGTCGACGGTGTAGAGAAAGACGTCGCCCAATTCGCCGACTTCGGTTTCGATGTCGCGCGGCACCGCCAGGTCGACCATGAAGATGGGCCGCCGCTTGCGCGCCTTGATCGCCCTTTCCACCATGCCGAGGCCGACGATGGGCAGCGGGCTGGCGGTGGAGGTGACCAGGATGTCGAACTCGTGCAGCAGTTCCGGTAGGTTGGTCAGCGCCGCCGCCTCGCCGCCGAACTTGTTGGCGAGATCACGCGCGCGCTCGATGGTGCGGTTCACCACCATCAGCCGGCGCGGTCCCTTGGCGGCGAAGTGGGTGGCGACCAGGTCGATCATCTCGCCGGCGCCGATGAACAGCACGGACTGTTCCTTGATCGAGGGAAAGATGCGTTCCGCCAGGGTGACCGCCGCCGCGGACATGGAGACGGTGCTGGCGCCGATCTCGGTGGCGGTGCGGACTTCCTTGGCGACCGAGAAGGTGCGCTGGAACAACTTGTTGAGGAGCAACCCGAGGGTGCCGGCGTCGGCGGCCTTTTCCGCGGCCTGCTTCATCTGGCCGAGGATCTGGGTTTCGCCGAGAACCATGGAATCGAGGCCGGAGGCGACGCGGAAGGCGTGGTTGGCGGCGTCACCGCCGGGGTGCTGGTAGAGGTAGGGCTTGACGTCGCGCGGTGGCAGGCCGTGGAAGTTGGCCAGCCATTCCGTCACCTCGCCGGGTTGCGCGGTGTTGCAGTAGATCTCGGTGCGGTTGCAGGTGGAGAGGATCGCCGCTTCCCGCGCCGGGCCATGTTCGCTGGTGACGTCCGCGAGGGCGCGCGGCAGGATGTCCGGCCCGAACGCAACCCGCTCCCGGATGGATACCGGTGCGGTGTGATGGTTTACGCCACAGGCGAAAAGCTGCATTCCGCTGTTAATTCAAGGCTTTGAAGGGCGCGCATTGTAGCGCGAAGGGCGCGCTGACGTATTGGCGCAGGTCAAATCCTTCAAAGTGGTTCCGCCGAATACTCCACGCTCATGGCATGGCTCTGCCCAGCGGGTACCACCACGACGTTTTCCAGGGCGTTGACGGATTCCACGCACACCATGCGGCGCCAGCCATCCGGGCCGAAGTCGCCCATCTTGTCGGCCTTTTCCGTCCAGGGTGTCCACAGCACGGTGGAGCGCGAGCCGCGCTTGGCGACGATGATGCGGCGCTTGAGGCGACTGTCCTCGATGATGCAGGTGGCTTCGGTATTCACGTAGACGCGGTCGACTTCACCGGTGAAGGTGGCCGCGCCTTCCTGGGTGCGGCGGGTCACGGCGCCGACCTTGTCGACGTACTCGCAGCCTTCGAGGCCGAGCACCTTGATGTCGGCGATGTCGCCGATCTGGAAATAGGTGTGCAAGGCTTCGCCGATGGTGATGTCGGTCTCGCCCAGGTTGGTGGTGATCAGGTCGGCCTTGAGCGATCTGCCCACCACCACCTTCAGCTCGACGCGGCTGGGATAGGGCCACTGCGTCCGGGTCTGCTCGGTCTCAACCAGGGCCAGGGTGATTTCGGTCTCGCCGCTGGACAGGGCGCCGCTCTGGGTGACTTCCCACATCACGGTGCGGGCGAAGCCGTGGCCGGGAAAGCCGGCTTCCGTGGCGTGCGCGCCGAACCAGGGCCAGCACACCGGGGCGCCGCCGCGGATGGACTTGCCCGGCGCGAACTTGGCGTACTCGGACAGCCAGATCACCGGTTCATCCTGGTCCTTGGGGCGGAAGGTGGTGATGTGGGCACCCTGCAGGCACAGATAAGCGGTGCCCAGGTCGTTGTCGATCTCGGCGAAGATCAGGCCGCCGGGGCCTTCGACGAATTTGAGCTGATCGACGAGGCCGAAGCGTTTGTTCAGGTCGGCGAGGGGCATGGGGTGTCTCCAGGGATACGGTTGGAATGAAAAGGGGTCAGGCGCCGAGCATCACGCTCCAGCTCAGCACGATCATGATGATGCATAGCGCGCGGTAGAAAGGCCCGCCGGGGGTGTCGGCCAGCCGCGCCATGATGGCGAGGTAGACCGCCGTGGCGATGGCATTGAACGGCAGCCAGGCCAGGGTCTTGTACCAGATGGCGCCGGTGGGGTCGGATACGGCGCCGAGCATGCCATAGATGAACAGCAGGTTGAGGACGATGCTGGCGGCGAGAAAACCGCGCCAGTCGCGAAAGCGCGAAAGCGGGTCGGGTTCGGCGGGGTCTTGCTCCGGCGCGTCGGGAATCGCCATGGCTTCAGTATTCCGGTTGCGGCAGGCGGGCGGCGAGTTCGTCCCACTGGATGACCACGCCGTCGAGCACGCCCACCGGGGTCTCGCCGGTCAATTCCTGGGTGGCGGGGCGACCATAGGCGCCGTCCTTGAACGTGTAGATCGTCAGCACCTTGCCCCACGGCTGTACCAGCCAGTATTCGCGCACGCCATGGCGCTCATAGAGGGCCAGCTTCTTGACCTGGTCATGGCCGGCGGTGGAAGGGGAGAGCACTTCCAGCACCCAGTCGGGCGCCCCGCGCACGCCGCGTTCGCTGACCTTGTTCGGGTCGCAAACCACCAGCACGTCCGGCTGCACCACGGTGTCGATCCGCTCGTCGGCTTCGTCCGCCTTGGGCAGGCGCACATCCACCGGCGCGATCAGCGCGCGGCAGGGCTTGCCGCGCAAGGCGTTTCGCAGTTGGTGGTAAACCTCGCCGGCGATGTCCTGATGGCTGACGGTGGGGGCGGGGGCCATGAGATAGGCGTCGCCGTCGATCAGCTCATAGCGGACGTCCTCCGGCCAGGTGAGGTAATCGCCGTAGGTGTGGTAATCCGGGTCGCGCAGCGCCAGTCCCATGCTCGTGTCTCCTTACTTGCGTTCCACCTGCGTCACATCCCGCACCGCGCCGAACGCCGCGCTGGTGGTCATCGCGGCGTAGGCGCGCAGCGCCGCCGAGACCGGGCGGTCGCGGCCGACCGGCTTCCAGGCTTGCGCGCCCCTCGCTTCCATCTCGGCGCGGCGGCTGGCCAATTCGTCATCGGAAACGGCGACGCGGATGCCGCGATTGGGGATGTCGATCTCGATGCTGTCGCCTTCGCGCACCAGGCCGATGGCGCCACCTTCCGCCGCTTCCGGGGAGACGTGGCCGATGGAGAGGCCCGAGGTGCCGCCGGAGAAGCGACCGTCGGTGATCAGGGCGCAGGACTTGCCCAGGCCCTTGGATTTCAGATAGCTGGTGGGGTAGAGCATTTCCTGCATGCCGGGGCCGCCACGCGGGCCTTCGTAGCGGATCACCAGAACATCGCCTTCGCGAATTTCGTCGGCCAGGATGGCGGCCACCGCCGCGTCCTGGCTCTCGAAGATGCGCGCCGGGCCGGTGAACTTGAGGATGCTCTCGTCCACCCCGGCCGTTTTGACGATACAACCGTCCAGCGCCAGGTTGCCGTGCAGCACGGCCAGGCCGCCGTCCTGGGAATAGGCATGCGCCTTGTCGCGCAGGCAGCCGTTGACGCGGTCGAGGTCCAGTTCCGGAAAACGACGGTTCTGCGAGAACGCCACCTGGGTGGGCACACCGCCGGGAGCGGCCTTGAAGAACTCGAACACGGAGACGTCATGCGCGCGCATCACGTCCCAGACCTCCAGGGCACCGCCCAGGGTCCGGCTGTGCACGGTGTGGCAATCACGGTGGATCAGGCCGGCCCGATCCAGCTCGCCGAGGATGGCCATGACGCCGCCGGCGCGATGCACGTCCTCCATGTGGTAGAGCTGGGTGGACGGCGCCACCTTGGCCAGGTTGGGCACGCGCCGCGAGAGGCGGTCGATGTCCTTCATGGTGAAATCGACGCCGGCCTCGTGCGCGGCCGCCAATAGATGCAGCACGGTATTGGTGGAGCCGCCCATGGCGATGTCCAGGCACATGGCGTTCTCGAAGGCTTCGAAGGTGGCGATGCCACGCGGCGTCGCGGCCACGTCGCCCTTCTCGTAATAGCGCTTCGCCAGATCGACGATCAGCCGCCCGGCGCGCAGGAACAGCTCCCTGCGATCGGCATGGGTGGCGAGCAGGGAACCATTGCCCGGCAGCGAGAGACCCAGCGCCTCGGTCAGGCAGTTCATCGAGTTGGCGGTGAACATGCCGGAACAGGAACCGCAGGTGGGACAGGCGGAACGCTCGGTGGCGGCCACTTCCTCGTCGGAGCAGTGCGAATCGGCGGCCTGCACCATCGCGTCCACCAGATCCAGCTTGATCGTCTTGTTGTCCCACACCACCTTGCCGGCTTCCATCGGCCCGCCGGAGACGAACACCACGGGAATGTTCAGGCGCAGCGCCGCCATCAACATGCCGGGGGTGATCTTGTCGCAGTTGGAGATGCACACCAGCGCGTCGGCGCAATGCGCGTTGCACATGTATTCCACCGAATCGGCGATCAGGTCGCGGCTGGGTAGGGAATACAACATGCCGCCGTGACCCATGGCGATGCCGTCATCGACGGCGATGGTGTTGAATTCCTTGGCCACGCCGCCGGCCGCCTCGATCTCGCGCGCCACCAGCTGCCCCATGTCCTTCAGATGCACGTGGCCCGGCACGAACTGGGTGAAGGAGTTGGCGATGGCGATGATCGGCTTCGAGAAATCCTCGTCCTTCATCCCGGTGGCGCGCCAAAGGGCGCGGGCGCCGGCCATGTTGCGACCGTGGGTGGTGGTGCGGGAACGGTATTCAGGCATGGTATGCAACCTTGGGTCTCTATAATCGACCGAATTCTAGCCCAGGCTCGCCCCATGCTCGTGCATCCCCAGTTCGATCCCATCGCCGTCGCCATCGGCCCCCTCGCCGTGCGCTGGTACGGCCTCATGTACGTACTCGCCTTCGCCGCCTTCATCCTGCTCGGCCGCCGCCGCTGCAACGCGCAAACCGGCTGGAGCCACAAGGATATCGACGACCTCCTGTTCTGGGGTGTGCTCGGTGTGGTGATCGGCGGTCGCCTCGGCCAGGTACTGTTCTACGAACCGGCCTACTACTTCAGCCATCCAGGAGAAATCATCGCCGTCTGGAAAGGCGGCATGGCCTTCCATGGCGGACTCATCGGCGTCCTCGTCGCCCTCTGGGCCTTCGGCCGCAAGACCGGACGCAGCTTCCTGCAGGTCGGCGACTTCGTCGGCCCCCTGGTCCCCCTGGGCCTGATGTTCGGACGCATCGGCAACTTCATCAACGGCGAGCTCTGGGGCCGCGCCGCCGATCCCACCCTGCCCTGGGCGATGGTCTTCCCGCAAGTCGACGATCTGCCCCGCCACCCCTCTCAGCTCTACCAGGCCGGCATGGAAGGATTACTGCTGTTCCTCATTCTCTGGTGGTATTCGGCGAAACCGCGCCCGACCGGCGCCGTCTCCGGCGCCTTCCTGATCGGCTACGGCGGCTTTCGCGCCATCGGTGAATTCTTCCGCGAACCCGACGCCGGCATCTTCGGCTTCTCCTACACCGTCAGCATGGGCCAATGGCTCTCCCTGCCGATGATCCTCATCGGCATCTGGCTGCTCCAACGCGCCCGGCGATCGACTCGACCATCTATGCCCTGAAACACTTTTTTGCTATATTCGCCGCCTCGCGTGGGGGGGTAGCTCAGCTGGGAGAGCGCCGCGTTCGCAATGCGGAGGTCGGGAGTTCGATCCTCCTCCTCTCCACCAAAACAAAAAGGCCAGACTTGTTCTGGCCTTTTTTTCGCCCAGCGAAAGACGGGGGATCCTTACGATCCGATGCATGGATCGATCAAGGCAGGATCGGCCTGTGCAACCTTTCTGGAGCCGCCGGACATGCGCTTACTGCACTTTCTTGAAATCGAGAATTTCAAACGTTTCGGTAATCGTCAACGGATCGAACTGGATCATCCTTCGGTCCTGATCGGACCCAACAACTGTGGCAAGACCAGCGCGATACAGGCGTTGGCGTTGTGGTCGCAAGCGGTCAGGACCTGGTATGACATCCGCCGCGACTCCGCCGCCAAGGAACGCACTGCAACGGGACTGAACCGCCTGAATATCGTCGCCGTGCCGGTGCAACGCACCCGGTTCTTCTGGCACAACGCAGTAGTGCGGACCGGGAATAGCGATATATCCCTGGTCATTACGGTGGGCGTGGAATACGAAGGCACGGTGGTCCGCCTGCCAATGCGGTTTCGCAATCGCGGTGACGAACTGGTGTATTGCACCCCTGACGATTCGGTGATCGGCAACCTGGAGTTTCTGAAATATGCCGCCGGTATCCGGGTGGAATTGCTGTATCCCATGTCCGGCCTGGAAACCGAGGAGCCTATCCTGCAACCTGGCCGCATCGACGTTCTGTTGGGCCAGGGCCAGACGGCGCAGGTACTGCGCAATCTCTGCCTGATGGTGGCGAGGAATACGCCGGAGGATTGGGATCGCATCGTCGGGCTGATGCGGCGCCTGTTCAACGTCACCCTGGGCTCGCCCCAGGAAACCACGCGAGGCGCCATCGAACTGCACTACCGACAGGCAGGCGTGAAAGAGGAATTGGACGTGTCTTCTTCCGGGCGTGGCTTCCAGCAGATGTTGTTGATCTTCGCCTATCTGTATTCCCACAAGCGCAGCGTGTTGTTGGTGGACGAGCCGGATGCACACCTGGAAATCCTGCGGCAGAAGCAGGTCTACGTGTTGCTGCGCGACATTGCCGCGGAAAACGCCTCCCAAGTGGTCATGGTCACCCATTCCGAGGTCATCCTGGACGAGGCGCTGGACAACAACCTGACGTTGCTGTTGGAGGGCCAAACCGACGATCTGGCGCGCAAGCCGGAAATCCGCAACAGCCTCAAGCATTTCGGTGCCGAGCATTACGTCAAGGCGCGCGAGCGGGGCTATGTGCTTTACGTCGAGGGTGGCACCGACGTGGATATGCTGCGCGCCCTCGGCGAGCGAACCGATCATCCGGTCATGGAGGTCTGGGATGAGCGGATCAATTCCTTCTACGTGCAGAACAATTACCCCGACAAATCGTTGGAGAGCGAGTTGGAGAGGGTGGAGGGCGGTTTCGGCATTACCCCCAAGGAACACTTCAAGGGCTTGCGTGATCTGTTGCCTGAATTGAAAGGCTTGGCCATTCTCGACAATGATGGCAGAAACCGACAAAACAGCATGGAAGGGGGGCTGACACTGGTGTACTGGCGTCGCTACGATTCCCGCCGAGGTCGCGGAAAAACTGCACCTGCTTGCCGCCCTTTTCGCGGTAGCCCTGCCACCGGAAGAGGCCGGTTAAGGCGGTAACCATCCGCTCGCATGATCGGTTCATGACCCTCGACTACCCCACCCTCGACACCCTGCGCCGCAACCATCCGGCCTGGCGCCTGCTGGATTCTCCGCATGCGCCGCTGGTGGCCAGTTTTCTGCACCAGGCCTACGTGGTACCCAACGTGCGAGTGATGGCCCAGGCCGATCTGGTGGAGAAACTGGAGGATGTCCTGTTCGACCTGCGCCAGTCCCTGGGCGAGGGCGTCTTTCCCCGTTCCGCCACGCAATACCTGGACGACTGGGCAGCCAACGAAAAGGGCTGGTTGCGCAAGTTCTATCCCCCCGGCTCCGATGAGGCGCACTTCGATCTCACCCCCGCCACCGAGAAAGCCCTGACCTGGCTGGAGAGTTTGACCCAACGCGCCTTTGTCGGCACCGAATCGCGGCTGATGACGGTGTTCCAGTTGTTGCGGCAGATGGTGGAAGGCAGTCAGACCGATCCGGAAGCGCGCATCCGCGAACTGGAAAAGCGCCGCGCCGAGATAGACGCGGAAATCGAGCGGGTGCGGGCGGGAGACATGCCGGTGCTGGACGACACGGCGGTGAAGGACCGCTTCCAGCAGGTGGCGGCCACGGCGCGGGAACTGTTGTCGGATTTTCGCGAGGTGGAACAGAACTTCCGCAACCTCGACCGCAGCGTGCGCGAGCGCATCGCACTCTGGGACGGCGGCAAGGGCGCCCTCCTGGAAAGCATCTTCGGCGAACGCGACGCGATCGCCGATTCCGACCAGGGGCGCAGCTTTCGCGCCTTCTGGGATTTCCTCATGTCGCCGGCGCGGCAGGAGGAGTTGTCGAGCCTGCTGGAGTCGGCATTCGACCTGGTGGCGGTACAAGCCATGGCGCCGGACGGACGGCTGAAGCGCGTGCATTACGACTGGCTGGAAGCCGGCGAACACACCCAGCGCACCGTGGCGCTGCTGTCCATGCAATTGCGCCGCTTTCTCGACGACCAGGCCTGGCTGGAGAACCGCCGCATCATGGAACTGCTGCACGGCATCGAAACCCGGGCCCTGGCGGTGCGAGAGGCGCCGCCGAGCGGCGGCTTCATGGAACTGGACGAGGCCGCGCCCGGCATCGAACTCCCGATGGAGCGCCCCCTGTATTCGCCGACGATCCGTCCGGTCATCACCGAACAGGTCCTGCTGGACGGCGGGGAGGACATCGAAACCGCCGCCCTGTTCGATCAGGTGGTGGTGGACAAGGCGCGGCTGGCCGGCTGGATCCGCCAGTCGCTTCAGGAAAAGTCGCAGGTCACGCTGGGCGAACTGGTGGCGCAACACCCCCTGGAACAGGGCCTGGCCGAACTGGTCGCCTGGCTGACCCTGGCCAGCGAGGACCACAAGACGGTGTTCGAGGAGGACACGCGGGAATCGGTAGCCTGGCGGGAGCCCTCCGGCAAGTTGCGGCGGGCCACCCTGCCGCGCGTGAATTTCGTGAGATGAACACCATGGAAACCACGGAATCGACCCGGGGCATCGCCCTCTCCCGCGTATTGATCGGGCTGATGAAGGGCGTCGTCTATCGCGAGAGCGACGCCCCGCTCTGGCAGGACCTGCTGGCCTTGCAGGCCCGCGCGCGCGATTACGTCGCCCTGCTGGGCCTGGAACTGATCCTCGACGAGGCCGAGGGCCATGCCTTCCTGCGCACGCGCCCCCTTGCCGAGGGCGAACCCGAACTGCCACGCCTGGTGCAGCGCCGCGCCCTGTCCTTCCCGGTCAGCCTGCTGCTGGCGCTATTGCGCAAGAAGCTGGCGGAGTTCGACGCCGGCGGTGGGGATACGCGTCTGATCCTGACCCGCGACGAGGTGGTCGAACTGATCCGGGTATTTCTGCCCTCGGGCAGCAACGAAGCGAAACTGATCGACCAGGTGGAAACCCACCTCAACAAGATCATCGAACTCGGCTTCATCCGCCGCCTGAAAGCCCCCGGCGGCGACCAGGCCTACGAAGTCCGCCGCATCCTCAAGGCCTTCGTCGATGCCCAATGGCTGGCGGAGTTCGACCAGCGCCTGCTCGCCTATCGCGCCAGTCTGGCTGGACCGGAGATTTCCGAGTGACCCAGGCCGACCAACTCGACTTCTCCATCAACGACGCCCAGGCCGGTTTCCGCCTGCACCGTCTGGAGGTCTACAACTGGGGCACCTTCGACAAGCGGGTGTGGTCGCTCTCGCCCCATGGCGACAACGCGCTGCTGACCGGAGACATCGGTTCCGGCAAGTCCACCCTGGTGGACGCGGTCACCACCCTGCTGGTGCCGGCCCAGCGCATCGCCTACAACAAGGCGGCGGGGGCGGAGGCGCGGGAACGCACGCTGCGGTCCTATGTGCTCGGCCATTACAAGTCGGAGCGCACCGATTCGGGCCTCGCCGCCAAGCCGGTGGCGCTGCGCGACCACAATGCCTATTCCGTGATCCTCGGGGTGTTCCGCAACACCGGCTTCGACCAGACCGTGACCCTGGCCCAGGTGTTCTGGCTGAAGGATGCCCAGGGCCAGCCGGCGCGTTTCTATGTGGCGGCGGAAGCGGCCTTGTCCATCGCTCAGGACTTCGCCGGCTTCGGCAGCGACATCAACGACCTGAAGAAACGCCTGCGCGCTCGCCGTGGAAAACAGAGTGTCGAGCTGTATGACACCTTCCCGCCCTACGGCGCCTGGTTCCGCCGCCGCTTCGGCATCGACAACGAGCAGGCGATGGAACTGTTCCACCAGACGGTTTCCATGAAGTCTGTCGGCAACCTCACCGATTTCGTGCGCGAACACATGCTGGAAGCCTTCGATGTGGAAACCCGCATCAGCGCGCTGATCCACCATTTCGACGATCTCAACCGGGCCCATGCCGCCGTGCTCAAGGCCAAGGATCAGGTGGCCCGGCTGCAACCATTGGTGTCGGATTGCGAGCGTCACGCCGAGTCGATCGCCCAGGTGGACGACCTGCGCGGCGCCCGCGAGGCCCTCAAGGCCTGGTTCGCCGAGATCAAGGCGGGGCTGCTGGAGAAACGGCTGCTCACCCTGGGCATGGAGCGCCAGCGCATCGATGCGCGGATTGCCGTGCTGGACGAGACCCGGCGCGGCCTCTGGGCGCAACGCGATCAACTCAAGCGCGACATCGCCGAAAACGGCGGCAACCGCCTGGCCTGGATCAGCACGGAAATCAGCGCCAAGGAAGCCGAGAAACAGCGGCGCCTGCAACGCGCCGAACGTTATGCCGAACTGGCGAAGGCGCTGGGCCTGTTGCCCTTGACCGGGCCGGAACGCTTCGTCAGCCATCTTGGCCTGTGCGAGAGCCTGAGCGGCAAACTGCGCGAGAAGGAGGCGGAAGAGCAGAACCGCCAGACCGAGGCCGGCGTCGATCTGCGCGGCCACAAGGGCGAGCACGACCAGTTGCGGTTGGAACTGGCCGGCCTGCGGGCGCGGCGCAGCAATATCGACGAATCCCAGGTGACCATGCGCCGCGCCCTGTGCGCCGCGCTGAAACTGGACGAAGCCGACCTGCCTTTCGCCGGCGAGCTGATCCAGGTGCGGCCCGAGGAGAAGGCCTGGGAGGGCGCGGCGGAACGGCTGCTGCATAACTTCGGCCTGTCGCTGCTGGTGCCGGATCGACACTACCCGGCGGTGGCGGAATGGGTGGATCGCACCCAGTTGCGCGGCCGCCTGGTGTACTACCGGGTGCGCGTTGGCACCTTTGCCGGGGCGCCGAGCACGAATCCGGACGCGTTGACGCGAAAACTCACCCTCAAGCCGGATTCGCCCTTCTACGGCTGGATCGAGCAGGAACTGGCGAAGCGCTTCGACTACGTCTGCTGCGACACACTGGAACAGTTCCGCCGCGAGCGCCAGGCGGTGACCCGCGCCGGCCAGGTCAAGTCCGGCGGTGAACGCCACGAGAAGGATGACCGCCACCGTCTCGACGACCGTGGCCGTTACGTCCTGGGCTGGAGCAACGAGGGCAAGATCGCCGCCCTGGAAAAGCGCGCCCAGTCGCTGGAAAAGGACATGCAGGCGGCGGCGGCCCGCATCGGCGAGGCGCAGGCGGAACTGAAACGGCTGTCGGAGCAGATCACCAATCTGGCGCGCATCGGCGAATTCCGCGATTACCAGGAACTGGACTGGCAGCCGCTGGTGGCGGACATCGCCAGCCTGGAACAGGAAAAGCGGACCCTGGAAGCCGCCTCCGATCTATTGCACACCCTGGCCGGCCAGTTGACCACGCTGGAAGCGACCCTCGATCAGACCGAAGGGGATATCCGAGAACGCAACCAGGAGCAGGCGCGCAACGAGGAGAAGCAAGCCCATGCCAACACACTCCTGGCCGATTGTCGGGAAAGCCTGGCGAGCCTGGAGGAAGCCGCGCGCGTACTGCGTTTCCCGCAACTGGAAGCGATGCGCGGCGAAGCGCTGGGTGAGCAGACCCTGACCGTGGAATCCTGCGACAACCGCGAGCGGGACATGCGCGAGTGGCTGCAAGCCCGGATCGACGCCGAGGATGGCAAATCGAAGCGGCTGCGCGACAAGATCATCGACGCGATGCGCGCCTACAGCATCGCCTACCCGCTGGAAACACAGGACGTGGATGTCAGCATCGAGGCCGGCCACGAATACGGCGGGATGTTGAATGCGTTGTTGGCCGACGACCTACCGAAATTCGAGGCCCGCTTCAAGGAACTGCTCAACGAGAACACCATCCGCGAGGTGGCCAATTTCCAGTCCCAGCTCGCCCGCGAGCGGCAGACCATCAGGGAGCGCATCGAGCGCATCAACCAGTCGTTGCGCCAGATCGACTACAACCCCGGCCGCTACATCGAACTGGAAGCGCAGACCAGCCCGGACCCCGAGATTCGGGATTTCCAGAGCGAACTGCGCGCCTGTACCGAGGGGGCGCTGACGGGTTCCGATGACGCGCAGTATTCCGAGGCGAAATTCCTGCAGGTGAAGGCCATCATCGAGCGTTTCCGTGGTCGCGAGGGCCAGACCGATCTGGACCGGCGCTGGACCCGCAAGGTCACTGACGTGCGCAACGGCTTCGTATTCGCCGCCGCCGAGCGTTGGCGCGAGGATGACAAGGAATACGAGCACTACACCGACTCGGGCGGCAAGTCAGGCGGCCAGAAGGAAAAACTGGCCTACACCGTGCTGGCCGCCAGCCTGGCCTATCAATTCGGACTGGAGTTGAACGAAAAAGCGGGCGCGGTGAACTCCCGCACCTTCCGCTTCGTGGTCATCGACGAGGCCTTCGGGCGCGGCTCCGACGAATCCGCCCGCTTCGGCCTGGAACTGTTCAAGCGGCTGAATCTGCAACTGCTCATCGTCACGCCCTTGCAGAAGATCCACATCATCGAACCCTATGTGGCCAGCGTCGGCTTCGTGCACAACGAGGCGGGGCGGGAATCGCTGCTGCGCAACCTGAGCATCGAGGAGTATCGGGCGGAGAAGGAAAAACACGTAGAAAAACATGCGGAAGCGGGTGATGCGTAGCCCGGATGCAGCGCGGCGGAATCCGGGGCCCTTGCGCGACATCCATCCCGGATTCCGCCTGCGGCTGCATCCGGGCCACATCCCGACTTATGGCCCATGACCGACTGGACCACGCCCGCCGACCTCCGCGCCCGCGTCCTGCGGGAATGGGAACGCGGCCGACTGCTTTCTGCTTCACTGACCGGCGCGGCTCTGTATCCCTGGCGGATTCCCCTGAAAGTCCCCAATGCCGCCATCCTGGCGGATCGCTTCGATGATGCGCGGCAATGGATACGCGAGCTTGCCGAGTGCGCCAAAACGGAAGCCAAACCCGGCTATCGGCTGGAGTTCCAGGAGATCAACCATCGCCAGATCGGCCGCAACCACATGCCTGTGGCGGCCTGGCTGGACAGCGAGGTGGACGCCCTGGCCCTGATCGGCAAGCGGCGCGAAGCGGCCCGCTTCCATGAACTGGCCGGCACCATCGCGGGGAAGTTTCCAGCGCTGCGCGACTGGCTGCTCAGACGCCCGTTGCGCGTCCTGGAACAGGAGGATTGGATACGCCTGCTGGGGGTGCTGGACTGGATCGCGGCGCACCCGCGTTCGAACGTGTATCTGCGCCAGATCGACGTGCCGGAGGTGCACAGCAAATTCATCGAGCGGCATCGCGCCCTGTTGGCGGAGCTCCTGGAATTGATCCTGCCGTCGGATGCCCTCGATGCGACGGCGCCGGGCGGGGTGGCCGGCTTCGAGCGGCGCTTTGGCTTTCGTGGCAAACCTGCGCTGGTCCGCTTCCGTCTGCTCGGTGGCGCGTTGCATGATTTCAGCGACCTGAGCGTGCCCGCCGACGAGTTCGCCCGCGTGTCGCTTCCCGCGCGGCGTGTGTTCATTACCGAAAACGAAATCAACTTCCTGGCTTTTCCCGCGCTTCCGGACAGCCTGGTGATCTTCGGCGCTGGCTATGGCTTCGATGCACTGGCCGAGGCGAGTTGGCTTGCCGACCGGGATCTCGGCTACTGGGGCGACATCGATACCCATGGCTTCGCCATCCTCGACCAGTTGCGCGGCCGCTTTCCGCATGTTCGTTCGCTGTTGATGGACCGGGGCACCCTGATGGCGCATAGGTCGTCTTGGGGGCGGGAAGACACGCCGACCCGGCGCGAATTGCTTCGGTTGCATCCCGATGAAGCGGGCTTGTATGACGATCTGCGCCACGACCGAATCGCGTCGGCGCTGCGCCTGGAGCAGGAGCGCATCGGTTATGCCTGGGTCCGGGCCGCCCTGACCGCGGGCTGCCATCCATGAGCGCGGTCGTTGCTCGCCGACTCAGCTCTCGAAACGGTCGCCGGCCTTGATCGTGGCGCCGCCCAGGAAGGCGGCGATGGGCAGGCGTTTGCCGCCGGGTTTCTGGGCTTCGAGGATGTCCAGGGCGCCGTCGCCGCAGGCGATGCGCAGGCCTTCCCGGCCCGCCGCCAGCACCGTGCCGGGCTGGCCTTGGTCGGCCACCGGGCGGGCCTGCCAGAACTTGATCGTCTCTCCGCCGAACTGGCCGTGGGCGCCGGGGAAGGGGTTGTAGGCGCGGATGCGGCGGTCCAGTTCGAGGGCGGGGCGTTTCCAGTCGAGGCGGGCGTCGTCCTTGCCGATCTTCTTCGCATAGGTGGCCAGGCTGTCGTCCTGTTTTTCGCCGGTCATCGTCTCCAGGCGGGGGAGCAGGTCGACGATCGCGCGCGCGCCCAGTTCGGCGAGCTTGTCGTGCAGGCTGCCGGTGGTGTCGCTGGCGAGGATGGGCAGGCTGTCGCGCGTGAGCATGGCGCCGGTATCCAGTCCCGCGTCCATTTGCATCAGGGTGATGCCGGTTTCACTGTCGCCGGCTTCGATGGCGCGGTGGATGGGGGCGGCGCCGCGCCAGCGTGGCAGCAACGAGGCATGGATGTTGACGCAGCCGAGACGGGGCAGGGCCAGGACCGGCTCCGGCAGGATCAGGCCATAGGCTGCGACCACCATGACATCGGCGGCGGCTTCCCGGATGGGCTGTCGCGCCGCCTCGGTCTTCAGGTTTTCCGGTTGCGCCACCGGCAGGCCGTGCGCCAGCGCCACGTCCTTCACCGGGCTGGCCTTCAGCTTCATGCCCCGGCCGGCGGGTCGGTCGGGCTGGGTGAGGACGAGGGGGATCTCGTGGCCGGCGGCGATCAGGGCTTTCAGGGCGGTGGCGGCGAACTCCGGTGTTCCGGCGAAGATCAGGCGCATCACATCGCTTCCCGGGCCTGTTTCTTCAGTTTCTTGAGGATGCGATCCTGCTTCAGGCGGGAGAGGTATTCCACGAATACCTTGCCGTCGAGGTGGTCGATCTCGTGCTGGATGCATACCGCCAGCAGGCCATCGGCTTCCAGTTCGAAGGATTGTCCCTGGCTGTTGAGGGCGCGCACCCGGATGCGTTCGGGGCGGGTGACGGTATCGTAGATGCCGGGCACCGACAGGCATCCTTCCTCGTGCTCGCTCTCTCCGCTGGCGTCGAGGATTTCCGGGTTGATGAAAACCTTGAGGTCGTTCTTGGTCTCGCTGATGTCGACCAGGATCAGGCGCACGTGGCGATCCACCTGGGTGGCGGCGAGGCCGATGCCAGGGGCGGCATACATGGTTTCCGCCATGTCGCCGATGAGTGTCCGGATCTCGTCATCGACGTTGGCGATGGGCTGCGCGACCTTGCGCAGGCGGGGGTCGGGGTAATGAACGATCTGGAGCAGGGCCATGGTCTGTCGGGCTACGTGCAAATTCGAAGAAACTGGTTTAAGTTCGCGGCGGACTCCATTATAAATGAGCGCGTTTCGCGCTTTGACGCCATAGGGCAGGAAACATGCGTACCTTACTGCTGACCACCTTGCTATCCCTGTCGTTCCCGGTCTGGGCCGATCAGGTTCGCCTTCGGGACAATGTTCCCGATCAACACGTCGTGGTGAAGGGCGACACGCTCTGGGATATCTCGGAAACCTTCCTGAAGGACCCCTGGCAATGGCCGAAGGTCTGGAATCTCAATCGCGATGAAATCAGGAATCCGCACCTGATCTACCCGGGTGATGTGGTGCGGCTCAGTCGTGATGCCGATGGCAATGTCCGCCTCAGTCTGGACAAGGGGCCGCGTCTCAACGCGACGGTGAAAATGTCGCCGCGTATCTATGGCGAACCCATCGTGATCGAGGAAACCGGTATCCCCAGCATCCCCGAGCGGGCGATCACGCCCCTGCTCTCGCGAGGCGGCGTCGGCGACCCGGCCGACCTGGAAAACGCGCCGCGCATCCTGGGTTCCCGCGATGCGCGGGTGATGTTCGGCGCCGGTGATCGCGTATTCGCCGGCAAGGGCACGGACGACGCCACGGACTGGCGCGTCGTGCGCCTGGGACAGCCGATCCGCAGCCTCGACGACGCGAAGGAAGTGCTGGCCTATGAGCTGATCCATCTCGGCGAGGCCCAGACCGAGG
Organism: uncultured Thiobacillus sp.; assembly: GCA_964581195.1. Lineage (GTDB taxonomy): Bacteria > Pseudomonadota > Gammaproteobacteria > Burkholderiales > Thiobacillaceae > PFJX01. The sequence continues at coordinate 17,717 of CAZONS010000021.1, forward strand.
CGCCGGGCGATCCGCAACTGCTGCGCATCACCCATGCCGAGCAGGAGATTTTCGAACGCGACCGCCTGGTGCCCGCCTGGAAGGTGGAGCCCATCCAGTACGTGCCGCGCGCGCCGGAGAAGCCGATCGCGGCGCGGGTGGCGGCGACGCTGGGCGGCACCGTGCTCGCCGGCGCCTGGATGACCGTGGTGCTCGACAAGGGGCTGCGCGACGGCCTGGAGCCGGGCCATGTCCTGGCCTTGTACCGCGCTGGCCGCTCGGTGGCCGATCCCAAGTGCGTGCGCGCCGACAAGATCGCCTTTCTCGCCGGTGGCGAGGGGCATGCCAAGGATTGCACGGCGAACAAGGATGACCACAGCGCCCTGCCGGATACGCGCATCGGCCTGGCTTTCGTCTACCGGGTGTTCAACAAGGTGGCCTATGCCCTGGTGATGAAGAGCGAGGAACAGATCGTCAAGGGCGACCGCGCCCGCAACCCCTGACCCTCGCGGATAGGCCGGCGCACCGGCCGCGCGCCATGCCGCTTCGCCCCGACGCTCCTTACTGGTTGACCCTGGAGGCCGTGCCCGGTCTCGGGCCGGAGGCGCTGCGTCGTCTGTTCGACAGCTTTCCCGATGCCGAGGCCATCTGCCGGGCCAGGCCGGCGCAACTGGCGGCCGTGGCGGGAGACCGCCTCGCCCGCGACATCGCGTCCGCGCGTCCCCCGCGGGCGACGCTGGACTGGCTGGCGGCGCCGGAAAACCATTTGATCACCTGGGACGACTCCGCCTATCCCGCGCAACTGCGCGATCTCGCGGACGCTCCGGCCTGGCTCTATGTGAAGGGCGATCCGGAATGGCTGGCGCGGCCGATGCTGGCCATCGTCGGCAGTCGCCACGCCACGCCGCAGGGCGCGCGCGATGCCCACGCCTTCGCCGAGACCCTCTCGCAAGCCGGCCTGACCGTCGTCAGCGGTCTTGCCCAGGGCATCGATGCCGCCGCCCACGAGGGTGGGCTCCTGGGCCTGGCGAGCAGCGTCGCGGTGGTGGGCACGGGTCTCGACCGCGTCTATCCGGCGCGCAACCGCGAACTCGCGCATCGGTTGGCGGCGGGCGGGGCCATCGTCTCCGAGTTCCCCATCGGCACACCGCCGAGGCGGGGCCATTTCCCGCGCCGCAACCGCATCATCAGTGGCCTCTCGCTCGGCGTGCTGGTGGTGGAGGCGGCATTGCAGAGCGGTTCCCTGATCACCGCGCGCCTGGCTGGCGAACAGGGGCGCGACGTGTTCGCGATTCCCGGTTCCATCCACTCGTCGCTGTCCAAGGGCTGCCACCGCCTGATCAAGCAGGGCGCGAAGCTGGTGGAATCCGCCAACGACATACTCGAGGAACTCGGTCACCGGCTGCCCGTCGAACGCCCGCCGGCCATATCCGAGGACGACGACGATCCGGTGCTGCGGGCGCTCGCCGCCGGGCCATTGTCGGCGGACCAGCTTGCCGACCGCCTCGGCTTGACGGTGGAAACGCTTTCGGTCAGGCTTCTCACGGCCGAAATGGCCAGTCAAGTCGCCAGAATTCCCGGCGGCCTTTACCAAAGACTCTTCAACTAATGTTCGACATCCTCCTCTACCTCTACGACACCTATCTTTATTCCGATCATTTTCCGGAGCCCGAGCAGCTTTCCCGCAAGCTGTCCGCCGCCGGTTTCGAGGATGAGGACATCGGCGCCGCCTTGAACTGGCTGGCCGCCCTGGATGACCTGGGGCCGAGCGAAGCCGGCGAGGATGTCCCGTCGCTGCGTTGTTACAGCGATCAGGAAATCAGCCGTCTCGCGACCGAGGGGCGCGGCTTCCTCACCTTCCTGGAAGGCAGCAAGCTGCTCTCGCCGCGCGCCCGCGAGTGGGTGATCGATCAGGCGATGGCCCTGGAAGATACCGAAGTCTCCGCCGATCGCATCAAATGGATCGCCCTGCTGGCCCTCTGGCGGCTCAATGGCGCCGGAGATGTACTCTGGTTGGAAGACCTGGTGCGCGGCGGCGGCGAAGACGGCGACTGGCAACCCACTCTCCACTGATAAATACAAGTGCCCAAACAACTCATCATCGCCGAGAAGCCCTCGGTTGCTCAGGATATCGCCCGAGCCCTGGGCGGTTTCCAGAAAGAAAAGGACTACTTCGAGTCCGAACATTACGTTCTCTCCTCGGCGGTCGGCCATCTGCTCGAACTGACCCTGCCCGAGGAATACGAGGTCAAGCGCGGCAAGTGGTCGTTCGCGCATCTGCCGGTGATTCCGCCGCACTTCGCGCTGAAGCCGATCGAGAAGAGCGAAGACCGCCTGAAGCTGCTGACCCGCCTGATCAAACGCAAGGATGTGGATGGCCTGATCAACGCCTGTGACGCGGGACGCGAGGGCGAGCTGATCTTCAACTACATCGCCCAGCACAGCGCCACCAAGAAACCGGTGCGCCGCCTCTGGCTGCAATCGATGACCCAGGGCGCCATCCGCGATGGCTTCGCCTCGTTGCGCGAAGCCTCGGAAGTCGCCGGCCTGCGCGCCGCCGCCATCAGTCGCGCGGAGAGCGACTGGCTGATCGGCATCAACGGCACCCGCGCGATGACCGCCTTCAACTCCAAGACCGGCGGATTCCACCTGACCACCGTCGGCCGCGTGCAGACGCCCACGCTCGCCCTGGTGGTGAGCCGCGAGGAGCGCATCCGCAAGTTCGTGGCGCGCGCCTACTGGGAACTGGAAGCCCGATTCGCCGGTGAAAAGGGTGAATACACGGGCCGCTGGTTCGACGAGAAATTCAAGCGGGTGGAGGACGACGAGCACGCCACCGCCTACCGGCTCTGGGAACAGCCGCGCGCCGAGGCGATCCGCGCCGCCTGTCTGGGGCAGCCGGCCACGGCGACGGAAGAGACCAAGCCGTCGAGCCAGCTCTCGCCTCTGCTCTACGATCTCACCAGCCTGCAGCGCGAGGCCAACGGCCGCTTCGGCTTCTCCGCCAAGACCACGCTGGGTCTGGCGCAGGCGCTTTATGAAAAGCACAAGGTATTGACCTACCCCAGGACCGATGCCCGCGCCCTGCCCGAGGATTACCTGGCGACGGTGAAGGAAGTGCTGGGCAACCTGCCCGAGGAATACGCGCCGCTCGCCGCCACCGTCCTGGAGAAGGACTGGGTCGTTCCGAACAAGCGCATCTTCAACAACAGCAAGATTTCCGACCACTTCGCCATCATCCCCACCGGCACCACCCCGAAATCGCTGAACGAGGCGGAGCAGAAGCTCTATGACCTGGTCACCCGCCGTTTCCTGGCGGTGTTCTATCCGGCCGCGGAGTATTCCATCACCACCCGGATCACGCGGGTGGCGAAGGAGGCCTTCAAGACCGAGGGCAAGGTCCTGGTCAACCCGGGCTGGCTGGCGGTGTACGGCAAGGAGGTCCAGGTCGAGGACGGCGATGGTGGCCCCTCCCTGGCGCCCCTGGTGCCCGGCGAAACCCTGGACACCAGGTCGGTCGAGATCAAGGCCGCCTTCACCCGGCCGCCGGCGCGCTACAACGAAGCGACGCTGCTGTCCGCCATGGAAGGCGCAGGCAAGACCGTGGAGGACGAGGAACTGCGCGCCGCCATGGGCGCGCGTGGCCTCGGCACGCCGGCGACGCGGGCGCAGATCATCGAGAACCTGCTCTCCGAGGCGTATCTGCACCGCGAGGGGCGCGACCTGATCCCCACCGCCAAGGCCTTCTCGCTGATCACCCTGCTGCGCGGCCTCGGCGTCACCGAACTGGCCTCGGCCGAACTCACCGGCGAATGGGAATACAAGCTCGCGCAGGTCGAGCGCGGCAAGCTCTCGCGCGAGGAGTTCATGGGCCACATCAATGCCCTGGCCCAGGACATCGTCGAGCGCGCCAAGCGCTACGAGTCCGATACCGTGCCGGGCGACTTCGCTACCCTGAAGACGCCCTGCCCGAAATGCGGCGGCGTGGTCAAGGAAAACTACAAGAAGTTCGCCTGCCAGTCCTGTGACTGGAGCACCTGGAAGATCGTCGCCAGCCGCCAGTTCGAGGTGTCCGAGATGGAAGCCTTGCTGAGCCAGGGCAAGATCGGGCCGCTCACCGGCTTCAGGAACAAGATGGGGCGCCCCTTCGACGCCGAGATCCGCCTCAACGACGACAAGATGCCGGAGTTCGACTTCGGCCAGCCACGCGAGGGCGAGGAAGCCGAGCCCGTCGATTTCTCCGGCCAGGAAAACCTGGGTGCCTGTCCCAAGTGCGGCGCGTCGGTTTATGAGCACGGCAATTCCTATGTCTGTGAAAAGAGCGTCGGCCCCGCGCGGAGTTGCGACTTCCGTAGCGGCAAGCTGATCCTGCAGCAGCCGGTGGAACCCGCGCAGATGAAGAAGCTGCTGGCCGAGGGCAAGACCGACCTGCTCACCGGTTTCGTTTCCGCTCGCACCCGGCGCAAGTTCTCCGCCTTCCTGGTGCGAGACAAGGCAGGCAAGGTCAGTTTC
>CAZONS010000022.1:0-22005 GCA_964581195.1 uncultured Thiobacillus sp.
TCACGATCAGTGCCGATGCCAAGAGCAAGACCTACGGCGACGCCGACCCGGCGCTGACCTGGCAACTCAGCAGTGGCAACCTGGTCGGGGCGGACCATCTGGCCGGTAGTCTCGTCCGTGCCGACGGCGAGAGGGTAGGCGACTATCCGATCACCCAGGGCAGCCTCGGTAACAGCAACTACGCCATCACGTTCGTCGACGGTGTGTTGACCATCAAGGCTCTTCCGGTCGCCGAGGTTCAGCAGCCGACACCGCCCGCCGCGGCCCCCGTGGCGACCCCACCCCTGGTGCTCGTGCCGGCGACGCCCGCCATCGACCCAGGCGCGGGCCTGTCGCCGTCAGCCCCCCGGTTCGTGACCAGCGGCAATACCGTCACCCTCGATCTGGGCGGCGAGCACGCCGCCGCTGCGGGAGATGGTGGCGCCACAGGCGGCAGCGCCGTGGTGGTGTTCTCCATGAGGGGTGACAGCATGCAACCGGTTGGCGCGCTGGTGGTGACGCGGCAGGGACAGTCGATCTCCGCGACCCGTGGTGATGCCGGCGTGACCACGATACCGACGCTGAACATGGCCCGAATGCGTTTCGTCGAAGTGGCCTACACGCTGCCGGGAGGCGGCCAAAGCCAGGTTTCTGTGGGGGTGTCCGACGACGGCGTGATGCTGGTCAAGGTGCCCGCCGAGATGCGGGCCACCCTGGATGATCAGCACATCACTTTGCTCGGCCTGGCCACCGCGAGCCGGCAACTCAATGTCGAGCCCGGCCAGATCACGGGGGTGGTGATCCAGGTGGAGTGACCAGGCTTACCGCGCGATCTCCCAACGCCGAAACCGAGTCAGAAGGCGGGGCCGCGGCCTTGCCGCCTGGATTTTTCCAGCGCGGCCGTCGCGGCCAGGAGCAAGCTCTCCGCGCTGTTCGTCTGGGGAAATGCGGCCAGCCCGATGCTGAAACTGGCGCTGAACACCTGTTCCGGCGCTTCGTCTCCCGCGTGCTCGATCTTGCTGAACCGCTCGCGCATGTCGTCGATCAGGCGCCTGGCCGAATCCGGGTCGCACTCCGGCAGGATCACCAGGAATGAGTCGTCGCCGAAGCGGCCGGCGAGATCGCTGCTCCGGAGACGTCCGCGCAAGAGCCGAACCAGACTCTTGACGACCTTGTCGCCGGCATGATGGCCGTGGCGAGCGGTGATCTCCCTGAAATGGTCGAGTTCGAGCATGGCCAGGGCAAGCTGGGTGTTGCCGCGACGCGCGCGCGCCACTTCCGTGACCAGCATGTCGTTGATCCGGCGGTGATTGAGCAGGCCGGTCATGCCGTCGGTCACCCTCTCGGACGCGGTCAGTCTGGCCTGCCGCGCGCGCAGTTTGAGGATGCGGACCAGCACATCGGTATTCACCGGTTTGGTCAGGAAGTCATGGCCACCCTTGCGCAGCGCCGCGAACTGGATATCCGGGTCACCCTCGCCGGACAGGAAAACGATGGGCAGGCCCGCGTGCGTCTTGCGCTGCTGGATGACCTGTGCCAGTTCCGCGCCGGTGCATAGCGGCATGTACACATCCATCAGGATCACATCCGGACTGAAGTCTTCAAGCGCCTGGAGGGTACGCAGCGGGGCGGTCACCGTCATCGCCCGCATGCCCGCGTCCCGCAACAGGGCTTGGTAATAGCGCGCGAGCGAGTCCTCGTCCTCCACCACCAGGATGCGGTAAGGCGCGGCTGCCCTGTGCCCGCTTGCCTGGTCCAGTTCGTCGACCAGTTCGAGCAGATCGATGGGCTTGCGCAGATAGGCGCGTCCACCCGATCGCACCGCCCGCAGCCTGGCTTCGATGTCGTCGCGGCGACTGGCGTAGAGCAGTGGCAATGTCGGGTCGAATCGATACAAGGCGCCGCCGACCTCGAACCCGGCGGAGGTGTCGTCGGCCAGAACGCACGCCGCCGGGCGAACCCGCGCGACCTGGTCCTGAAGTGCCCGCGGGGAAGTGAACATCTCGACGTGATAGCCGAAATGCCCCAGTCGATCCGCCAGCATTCTGGCCTGGGTGGTGTCGTCATCCAGAAGATAGATGCTGGAAGCGGCGCGCGCCTCGAACTTGGGGGTGGGGGAAGCCCCTTCCAGGGCGGTGTCCGGCCTGATCCGGGCGGTGTCATGCAATACCGACATCCATTGATCCAGCAACCGCCTGGTCTCGTCATCGGGCAGGGCATCGTTGGTCAGCCAGGGGGCGAGGGCCGTCTCCAGTTCACCGGCCGCGTCGCCCAGCGCCATCAGGCCATAGGTCTTGGCGCTGCCGCGCAGGCTGTGCGCCAGGCGCGCCAGTTCATGCAGGGCCGGGCCCGGGCTGGGCGCCAGGTTGCAGTCGATCCAGCATTGCTCGATGGCCGCGATACGCATGGGCAGTTGCTCGATGAATCCCTGGCGCAGGGCTTCAAGGACATGCCGGGCATGGGAAAGATCAGTCGCCATGCCGCCGCAACCAGTGCTGAAGGATTTCCCGCGACAGCGTCATGGGGTCAAAGGGTTTGGCGATGACGCCGAGAGCGCCGAGACGATGGTAGTACGCCACCTCGTCGGGCTGAACCTTGGCGGTCATGAAGATGACGGGCAGGCTGGCCGCGCGGGGCAATCGTCTCAATGCCGACAGCGTGGTGGGGCCATCCATGCCCGGCATCATCACATCGAGCAGGATCAGGTCCGGTCGGAAACCGGCCACCGCCTCCAGCGCTTCCGGGCCGGAGGAGCAGAGTTTGACCGTGAAGCCGCCCACCCTCTCCAGCGCCAGGCGGATCACCGCCTGGATGTCGGGGTCGTCTTCCACGCAGAGAATGCGTTCAACCGAGGTTTCTAGGGTCATTTGCCTGTTCCGATGCGTCCGCGTCCGGTGAGAGCGGCCATTCCACATGAAAAGTCGCGCCAGCGCCCTCGCGCGACTCGAAACCGATGCGTCCATCCATGCGCCGCGTCAGTTCCCGGGTGATCGCCAGGCCCAGGCCGGTGCCGCCGGTGTTGCGTCCGTCCGAGGCGTCGGCCTGGGTGAACTTGTCGAATATCCGGTCGTGAAAGTCGGCGGGTATGCCCGGGCCATGATCCTTCACCGCCACCTGGACGCAGCCATCCCGCGTGCTCACGGCGATCTCGACCCTCTCCCCGGCCGGTGAGAACTTGGCGGCATTGGAGAGCAGGTTGGCCATGATCTGAAGAAAGCGATTGGCATCGACCCGCGCCTTCGCCTCATCCGCGCGCGCGGTCAGGGTGAACGAGACCTGCTTTTCCTCGCCATAGGCGCGCGTGGTTTCGATCGCCTGTTCCACCAGGGGCATCACGGATTGCACGCGAAGATCGAAGCGCATGCCGCCGGCCGCGATCTTCTCCATGTCCAGCAGGTCATTGATCAGCCGGGTCAGTTGCTCGCTGTTGTCATGGGCGATGCCGATCAGTTGCCCGACCTCTTCCGGCAGCGGTCCCAGCGTGCCGCCGGCGATCAGGCCGAGGGCGCCGCGGATGGAGGTCAGCGGCGTGCGCAGCTCGTGGCTGACGGTGGAGAGAAACTCGCTTTTCAGGCGTTCCATGCGCTTGCGTTCGGTGATGTCCCGCACCATGCCGATATAGAGGGGACGGTCGTCGCGGCGGATCTCGGTCACCGCCAGATCCATCGGGAAAATCGAGCCGTCCTTGCGTTGCCCCTCCACCTCGCGGCCGCTGCCGATCACTTTGGGGAGGCCGCCAGCCTGGTAGTCGCGCAGATAGTCGTCATGGCGGCCACGATGGGGTTCCGGCATCAGCATCTTGATGTTGCGGCCGATGACTTCCTTCTCCTCATAACCGAATGTGCGCGCGGCGGCGAGATTGAACGAGCCGATGATGCCCTTGCCGTCGATGGTGATGATGCCGTCCAGCACATGGTTCAGCACCGCCTGGGCGTGGGCCGCGCTGGCCGCCAGGGCATCCTCCGCCTGTTTGCGTGGCGTGATGTCGGTTTCGATGCCGATGAACCCTTGCGTTTCACCTTCCTCGTTCAGCATCGGGTCGACGTTGAGGTTGATCCAGTAGGGTTTTCCGTTCTTCGCGTAATTCAGCACTTCCACTTCGAACGCCACACCGGCGCGTAGCGCGGAACGCATCCTTTCCACCGTCGCCGCATCGGTGGCATGGCCCTGCAGCACATGGCCGGGCTTGTGCCCCCGCACCTCGGACAGTGTATAGCCGGTCAGCCTTTCGAAGCCCGCGTTCACCCATTCCACGTGGCCATCCCGGTCGGTGATGACCACGCCATTGGTGGTGCGGTTCGCCAGCAGGGCGAGGCGGTGATGCGAGGTTTCGATGGCCTCGCGCGCGCGCACGGCCTGGCGGGCTTCGATCAACTGGGCGATGGTGCTGGCCAGCGGTCTCAGGAACTCGACGACCTGATCGTCATAGCCGCCTGGCCGGTTGGCGATGCCCAGCATGCCCGACATGCGACCGCCGGCGACGGTCGGCAACCCCAGAAAGGCGCGCAGTGGCGGATGGCCGGGCGGCAGGCCGCCACGCCGTGGATCATGGGCCGGGTCGTTCGCGATGACCGGCTCGCCCGTGCGCAGCGCGGCGCCGAACAAGGTGTTCAGGTTGGTGAATTCCAGCCCTTGCGGCGCATGCGCGTCATGGAAGCGCCGGGTCTCCTCGTTCCAGGCGATGTTGGTGAGGGCGTGCGTCTTCAGATAGGGCTGTCCATCCCGCTGCAGGACCTCGCCGATGAAGCCGTAGGCGCTGCCGGTGAGGTCGAGGATGTCGCGCAGCAGATTGTCGAAGGCCCGGCGGGTATCGGCTGTGCTGATGAAGGTGCTCTGGGCCCTGGCGATGGCATCCATGAGCTGGGCCAGTTGCCGCTCACGGTGATTCATGGCCGGGCTCCAGCGCAGGAAGCCGGAGAACAGCAACAGGAAACCGCCGGTATAGCCGAGCAGTTTTTCCAGCCAGGATTCGGTCTCGGTATCGCCGATCACCTCGTAGCGCGCGAGCGCTGGGAAGTTGTCGGTGATGTCGAGGACGGCGCCGAACAGAATCAGCCCGAAGCCGGCCATGATGCGGCGCCAGCCGGGGTGAGTCCGGCTGGCCAGGGGCGAACCGCCATGCCGCCAGAGCACGATCAGGATGCCGGCCAGGATGGCGGCGCGCAGCGATTCCAGGACGATATCGGTCATTCGGCCCGCGACCCCGCCAGGAGGCGAAGAGGGCGGCTGATCCGCCGCGAGGCCCTGGCTGTCGCGTTCATGCTCAGGACTCGCCAGCCGCCTCGGGCCCGGCCACCGGCAGCACGACCCGGAAGGTGGTGCCCTGCCCGGGCTGGCTTTCCACTTCGATTCGCCCGCCGTGCTTCTTCACGATGCCATAGGAGATCGACAGACCCAGTCCGGTCCCCTTGCCGACCGGCTTGGTCGTGAAGAATGGCTCGAAAATACGGTCCATGACTTCCACTGGAATGCCGCAGCCTGAGTCGGCGATTTCCACCACGACCCAGCCATCCTCATGCCAGGTACGCAGCCGGACCTCGCCGGCGGTTTCGATGGCATGGCTGGCGTTGACCAGCAGGTTCATGAAGACCTGGTTCAACTGGCCGGGCAGGCAGCGGATTTCCGGAATGTCCGCGAGATCCTGGCGGATCTCGGCCTTGTACTTGAGCTCGTTATGGACGATGTTGAGGGTGCGCCGCAGGCTGTGGCGCAGGTCTGTCCACTCCCATGCCTCGTTGTTTCCGGCATGGGCGAAGTCCTTCAAATCCTGGACGATCTTGCGTACCCGATGGATCCCTTCCAGGGACTCCGACAGCAGGACATGGATGTCTTCCCGGAGAAACGCGAAGTCCGCCTTCTGCTTGCGTTGCTCGATGTGGTCGATCGCGGCGGGATCGGCCAGAAGGGGCAGCGCGGCGTCATGGGCATCCTGCACCTCCAGAATGTCCCGGACATACTGTCCCAGCGTGGCCAGGTTGGAGTGCAGATAGCCGATGGGGTTGTTGATCTCATGCGCCACGCCGGCGGCGAGCTGGCCGATGGACGCCATCTTCTCGGACTGCACCAGCTGCGCCTGGGTGCGCTTCAGCTCATCGTAGGCCTGCTGCAACTCGACGGCGCGGCGGCGGCTGTCGGAGATGTCGCGCATGATGGTGGAATAGAACGCGATCTCGCCAGTCTCATCGCGGTGGGCCAGGATGACCTGATGCACCGGGATCTCGCTTCCCGTGGCGTCGAGCACCGCCGTTTCACCCGCCCAGACGCCGTTGCGCGCGGCCTCGGGAAGCGCCTCCTCCAGGACCTTGCGGCCGGCCCATGGCGGATGGCTGTCGGCGATGACTTCGAGCGGGTCGTGTGGCGACAGGCCGAGGCCGCGCAACTGGCGCAGCGAGCGATTGGCATAGAACACCCGTCCCTGTGGATCGGCGATCCCGACCAGGTCGGTGGTGGCCTCCAGGATCGCCGCCAGCCGCGCGCGCGCCTGTTCCGCCTTTTTCCGCGCGCTGATGTCGATGTGGGAGACCACGCACCCCCCCCGGTCCGGCAGGGGGGCGATCTGCATCAGGAACCAGCGTTCCTGGCTGGGGCTGTGACAGGGATATTCCAGTTCGAACCGGGACTTCTCCCCGCTCAGGACGGCATGCAGGCCCACCAGCGCGTGCGCCGCGCCGCCGTCGCCCCGCTCCGCGCTGGCGCGCACGCAATCGAGATAGTCGACGCCCACCTCGTAACTGCCCGGAATGCCCTGGTTTTCCCGGGCGAAGCGCAGCCAGGCCTGGTTGACGGCGACGATGCGCCCGCGCGGGTCCAGCACCGCGATGTGCGCGGCCAGGGCGTCCAGCACACTGGCCAGCCAGGCGGGCTGTCGCGTCGTATCCAGTGATGCGTCGGCCGACGGCCGCGCGGCGAGATCATCATCGAGTGCCATTTGCATTCCTCCATCCCCATTCATTGTCTCTGATATCCGGGTGTCGCTCTTGCCCCGCATGGTTTCGGCCTCGTGCTACTCCCCCGGCCTATGCTTCGCCACCCTGGCCGCCTCGGCCAGGGCGATCCGGCCACTCGGCGTGTCCAGTTCGAGGCGGCTGGAGACGGCCGGCGAAATTTCCGGGCTGCTGTCCTCGGGCCCGTCGGCCGCGATCCTCCAGGCCACATGCACGATGTCGACCAGCGGCTCGGCGGGCTCGTCGGGCGGATACGGGTGCAGACGCAGCGCGGACTGAATGGCCACGGGGAAACGCCAGTGGGTGGCGATGTCGGCCGCCAGTTCACAGTGGTCGAATCCGAAGATCAGGCGTTCCCTGTCCCGTCTCGCCAGCTCGGTTTCGCCGGATTCCCGGGGCATCTCATGCCAGAACCCGGGCGCGAACCGGCTCAGCAACAAGGCGCCCAGGTTGTGCAACAGGCCGGCGGTGAAGGCCTGCGCGCCGTCCTGGCCGAGTGATCGGGCCAGGGAGCGGGCGGCGCCGGAGGCGGCCTGGCTGCGCGCCATGTCAGGCGCATCCGCGAAGGCGTTGATCAGACCGGTGGATAACATCAGACCGCGAAGGCTGCCGAAACCGAGGACCAGCACCGCCTCGCGCAACGAGCCGACCTGCCTGGACAGGCCGTAGAAGGGAGAATTGGCCAGACGCAGGACGCGTGCCGCCAGAACCGGATCCTGGCCGAGCGTCCGGATGAGCTCGTCCGCGTCGAAATCATCATCGCCCAGCCTCGGCAGAATGCTCATCACCGCCGGAGAGAGGCCGGACATGTGGTTCAGCTTGTCGCGGATCTCTGTCAGGCTGGGCGGCTTCATCGCACGTTTCCGGCCGGCGCTCAGGCGACCGTCGCCGGCCTGTGTTCCGACGCGGCCAAGCGTCCGGATGGAGGGGGCAGCATGGCGATGAACTCCTCGGCGGGAAGCGGGCGGCCATAGAGGTAGCCTTGCGCCATGTCGCAGTTCAGGGCGCGCAGGAAATCCATCTGCACTTGCTGTTCGACGCCCTCGGCCACCACCTTCAGCCCCAGGCTGTGCGCGAGGGCGATGACCGCGGTGGCGATGGCCGCGCTGTCGCGGTTGCTTTCCACGTCACAGACGAATGAGCGGTCGATCTTCAAGGCATGCAGGGGAAACCGCTTGAGGTAGGCCAGGCTGGAATAGCCGGTGCCGAAGTCGTCCACGGCGAGCCGGAAGCCGCGTTTGCTGAGTTCACCCAGCAGCAGCGCGGCCTCTTCCGGGTTGTGCATCAGGCTGCCCTCGGTGATCTCCAGTTCGATGCATTCAGATGGCAGGTCGTAGTCATGCACGGCCCGGTCGATCATCTCGACGATGTTGGGCTGACGGAACTGGCGCGGCGACAGGTTGACCGCCACTTTCAGTTCCGACAGGCCGGCCTCGCGCCAGCCGCGCAATTGGGCGCAGACGTGCCGAAGCACCCATTCCCCGATCGCGACGATGAGGCCGGTTTCTTCCGCCAGGGGAATGAACTCGTTGGGCGGGATCAGCCCATGCACGGGGTGGCGCCAGCGCAGCAGGGCCTCGGCGGCGATGATGCTGCCGCAGGCGGCGTTCACCTGCGGCTGGTAGTGGACCACCAGTTCATCGCCGGTGATCGCCTTGCGCAGGTCGTTTTCCAGCCGCAGCCGATCCACCGCGTCGGCATTCATCTCCTGGGCGTAGAACCGGTAGTCGTTGCGGCCGCCGTCCTTGGCGCGGTACATCGCGGTGTCGGCGTTCTTCAGCAGGCTGATCGCGTCATCACCGTCGCGTGGGTAGAGGCTGACGCCGATGCTGGCGGTGACCGACAGCTCATGCCCGACCACGGCCATCGGCCGGGTGATGGCTTCGAGCAGGTTGGGGATCACCTGGGTGACATCCGATTCCCGGGCGATGTCGGTGAGCACCACCACGAACTCATCGCCGCCCACCCGCGCCACCGTGTCGACCATGCGTACCGCGCCGCGCAGGCGTTGCGCCAGATTGGAGATGAGCAGGTCGCCGGTGGTGTGGCCGAGGCTGTCGTTGATGTTCTTGAAGCGGTCGATATCGATGAACAACAGCGCCACCCCGCGTTGCGTCCGCTGGGCATGGCCGATGGCCTGGCCGATGCGGTCCTGCAGCAGGCTGCGGTTGGGCAGGCCGGTGAGGGCGTCATGGGTGGCCATGTGCAGCAGGTTCTTCTCGGCGCGTTTCTGCTCGCTGATGTCGTTCTGCACGCCGACGAAATGGGTGATGGCGCCATCCTCGCCGCGTACCGGCGCGATCAGCAGTTCGTTCCAGAAGGGGGTGCCATCCTTGCGGTAGTTGCGCACGACCACCCTGGCCTCAAGCGTATCCCGCACCGCCCGGCTCAACGTCCTGGTGCCCTGCTGGTTGTGCTCCTCGCCGTGCAGGAAGCGGCAGTTGCGGCCCATGACCTCGGCGGCGCTGTAGCCGGTGATGCGCTCGAAGGCGGGGTTGACGTAGACGATGGGGTTGTCCGGCTGCCGGCAGTCGGTGATGACGATGCCATTGCCGCTGGCTTCGAGGGCGCGCCGCGCCAGATGCAGGGATTCCTCGGCCTGCTTGCTCGCGGAGATGTCCTGGATCACCGCGATGAAATACTTGGGCAGGCCGGCATGGGTGCGGACCAGGGAGACGGTGACATTGACACAGACCGCGCCGTCATCCTTCTTCAGGTAGCGCATGTCCAGGGTGTAGTTATCGAGCGCTCCCGCCAGAACCTGGCCCATGAGTTCCGCATTGCGGGCCTGGTCATCGGGATGGGTGAGGCTCTGGAAATCGATGCCGAGCAGTTCCTCCCGGCTGTAGCCGACGATGGTGGATAGCCGCTCATTGACCCGCAGCCAGCGCCCATCCGGCGCCACATGGGCAATGCCGACCGCGGCCTGCTGGAAGGTGGCGCGGAAGCGTTCCTCGCTTTCCTTCAGTTCGCTCACGGCCTGTTTGCGCTGGCTGATGTCGCGCGCCACCGCCACCAGCATCGGCCGGCCTTCGGAGTGAAAGCCGCGCAAGGCCACTTCCACCGGGAAGACCGAGCCGTCGCGGCGTTGGTGCAGGGTTTCGATGCGCCCGGCGCGGTTCGGGTCGGCCAGGATCTGGTCGAACTGTCGCGTCAGTTCGGCCTCGGTCAAGTTGGGTTTGATTTCATGCGGGGCCATGCGCAGCAGTTCCGCGCGGGTATACCCCATCTGTTTGCTGGCGGTCTCGTTGACGTCCACGAACTGCATGCGCTCACGGTCGACCAGGAAGATGGCATCCTCGGTGGCATCGAGCGCGGCGCGAAAGCGCGCCAGGCGCTCGCTCGTGCGCACGCGCTCGGTCTCGTCCGCCAACTGGATGATCAGGGCCGGCGCTTCCTCGATCAGCGTCGCCGACAGGGTCAGGGCCAGGATGCGTCCTTCCAGTTCGTGGAGCGGCCCCACCACGAGCTGACGCGCGCTCTGTTGCCCGGCCAATACTTCCCGCGCCAGGGAGGGCAGGTCGGGGTAGGCCAGCAGTTCGCCCAGTTCGCGGCCCGCGACCGTTTCCGCCTCGTCCAGGCCCAGCATGCGGCGGCCGGAAATGTTGATCGTGCGCACGCGCAGGCGCGCGTCCAGCACCAGGAGGCCGTTGGGCATGGTGGCGATGACCTGGTCGGCATACTCCCGCATTTCCTGCTGCACCCGGCGCTCGGCCACGAAGTAACTGTCCAGGGCCAGGCCCATGTCGAACAGCACGATCTTGAGCAGGGAGTCGTAGGTTTCCAGGAAGCGGGGGATGTCGCTGTCGCAGTGCTCCCAGACCAGCGGCATCAGTCCGGACAGATATTTCCGGTAGGCGCCGATATACCATTTGGTTTCCAGCCCGATCCGCTGGTGGACCCGGCCGACCAGCATGCGGTTGGCGACATAGTCTTCGCCATAGTCGCCGGCGGTGAGGCCCCTGAAATAGGCGGACTGGGACTTGTGCAGGTCGGTCAGCGCCTGTTGATCCGGCAGCAGGCGGCGCAGTGGCTCGAAACTCAGGATGTGGCCGTAGAACGCCTCGCTGAACGCCGTTCCGGCCGGCCCGATCAGATCATGCAGGTGGCGCAGGCGCTGGCGATCCTGTTCGCCGAATTCAAGGAAAGCCTTGCGCTCGGCAATATCGACGGCGTCGATGCCGGGGTCGGCCGCCTTCGCTCCGGCCAAGGGCGACGCGGTCATGGCGCCCGCCCGCCCGACAGAAATGAAAAAACCCGAATCCTCATGCGCTCTCATCCGATGACATGGAAAAAAGCCAACGAGGTCCGGGTTGGCGATACGGTTGATATCCTAAGCAATACATCCATGATTTACAAGAGTGAAAATTCTGGTCAAGCTCTGAATCGCGACCTAACCCACTGTTTCGTCGAATTTGATGATTTCTCCCCCCGCCCGAATGCCCGAATGCCCGTATCCCGACGCGAGACGCCATGCCGCCAGCCACCGCGACACAAGCCCGCATCCTGATCGTCGAGGACGATCCCGATGCGGCCCTCCTGCTGGACAACCTCCTGCGCGCCGCCCGCCATCAGGTCGTCGCCCACGCCGAAAGCGGCGAGGCGGCGCTGGCGCTGGCGGCGGCGACCCGGCCCGATCTGGTCATCATGGATATCGTGCTGCCCGGAGGGCTCGACGGCATCGAGACCGCCGCCCTTCTGGCCGAGCGCCAGGACATTCCGGTGCTCTACCTGACCGCGTATTCGGATGAGGAGTTGTATGCGCGCGCCCGCGCCACCTCGCCTCTGGCCTACCTGCACAAACCCTTCAACGCGCGTGAACTGCAACGCGCCATCGATGTGGCGCTGGATCGGCATGCCTTGCTGCGCCGGCTCAAGGCCAGCGAGGCGCATCTGGCCGAGGCGCAGGCGGTGGCCCACATCGGCAGTTGGCAATGGCATCTGGCGGAGGATCGCGTCGATCTCTCGGATGAGCTGCTGTGCCTGCTGGAACTGGAGCGGGGAGGCTTCGAGCCGTGTTTCGATACCTTTCTCGGCATGGCTCACGAGGCGGATCGGTCCGGGTTGCTGCGGGCGGTGGAAACCCTGTTGCGCGGCGAGGATGCCGGCGATGTCGACGTCCGCCTGGATCGCCCGGATGGATCGGAGCGCGTCCTGCGCCTGCGCGGGAGCGCCCGTTTCGATGCACAGGGCAGGCCCGCCACGCTGGTGGGGACCGCCCTCGATATCACGGCGGAGTGGTTGGCCAGACGGGAGGCCGAGCGCTACCGGGCGCAACTGGAGTCGCGGGTGGCGGAGCGTACCGCCGAGTTGAGCGCCGCCAACGCCAGCCTCAAGCTTGAAATCGAGAACCGACTGCGGGTGGAAGAGGCGCTCTGGCGCAATGAGCAGCGGTATCGCGGTCTGGTCGACAACCTTCCCGAGCCCGTGGTGGTGATGCAGCATGATCAGGTCGTGTTCGCCAATCCCGCTCTGGCGCGGCTGCTCGCCTTGCCGGCGGCGACCGCGCTGCTGGGCCGGAATCTGGTCGATCTGGTGCATCCGGATTCCCTCGATGCCTGCGCCGCATGCAAACAGGCGACATTTTCCGGTGAGGCCAAGACCGAGCCTGTCAGCCTGAAGCTGCGGCACGACGGGGGTGGCAGTGTCGAGGTGGAGGCGCTGACCTTCGCCTTCGACTACGAAGGCGGCCCCGCCATCCTGGCGGTGATGCGTGACATCAGCGCGCGTCGCGCCATGGAGCAGGTGACGGAACGATTCCGCGTGGCGCAGGACAGTTCGCCGGACGGCGTTTGCCTGATCGATCCCGCGTCGATGCGTTTCGTCGATGTGAACGCCACCGCCTGCGCCCGCCTCGGCTACACCCGGGAGGAACTGCTCGGCCTGGGGCCCCAGGACATCCTGCCGCTCTACAACAAGCACATGCTGCGCGAGTTCTGCGCTGCCGCGCTCGCTGGCGACGCCGGCGGCGAGATCATCCAGACCCTGCATCAGCGCAAGGACGGCCGCACCTATCCGGTGGAGATCCGCATTCGACCGTTCACGGCGGCGGGACAGCCCCTGATCATCGCCGTGGCCAGCGACATCAGCGAGCGGCTCCGCGCCGAGGCCGAGTTGCGGGAGAGCAACGACCGCTTCCGGCAATTGGCGGAAAGCATCGATGAAGTGTTCTGGGTGCGCGACCTCGAGGAAAACCGCTTTCTCTACGTCAACCCGGCCTATGAGCGGCTCTACGGCAAGAGCGTGGAGAGCCTGTATCGGCACCCGCGTTCCTTCATGGCCAACATCCACCCGGAGGATCGCGACCGCGTCGCCGAGGCGCACGACCGCCAGCGCGCGCGGCCGGATGGGCTGGACATCGAGTACCGCGTCGTCATCGCCGATCAGGTGCGCTGGATGTGGGTGCGCACCTTTCCGATCCGCGATGCCCAGGGCAGGGTCTACCGCATGGTCGGGGTGGCCAAGGAGGTGACCGAGCGGCGCCGTTCGGAGGAGCAGTTCCGCACCCTGATCCAGGCATCGATGGACGGTTTCTGGCTGACCGATCGGCACGGCCGCCTGCTCGACTGCAACGATGCCGCCTGCCGCATCAGTGGCTATGAACGGAATGAATTGCTGACCCTGTCGGTGCCCGATCTGGAAGCCAGCGAAACCCCCGCGCAAACCGCCGAACACATCCAGCGCATCACCGAACACGGTTTCGACCGTTTCGAGACGCGACACCGGCGCAAGGATGGCGAGGAGATCGACATCGATGCCAGCGTCTATTTCCGCGCCAGCCAGGAAGGCGGCCACTTTTTCGTGTTTCTGCGCGACATCAGCGCACGCAAGCGGATGGAGGCGGCGCTGCGCAACAGCGAGGCGCGCGCCCGCAGCGTCCTGCGCGCGGCGCCGGTGGGTATCGGCGTGCTGGTCGACCGGGTGTTCCTTGAGGTCAATGACACCATGACCGCCATGACCGGCTATGCCCGCGAGGAACTGCTGCGGCAATCCGCCCGCATGCTCTACGCCAGCCAGGCGGAATTCGAGTTGGTGGGCGCGGACAAGTACCGGCAGATTCATGAGCACGGCCTCGGCTCGGTGGAGACGCGCTGGCGGCGCAAGGATGGCGAGATCCTCGACATCGCCCTGAGCTCGTCCCCGATCGCGGCGCATGATCTGTCCCAGGGCGTCACCTTCACCGCCCAGGACATCACCGAGCGCAAGCGCGCGGAAGCGGCCTTGCGCAACAGCGAGATGCGCTTCCGCCTGCTGTTCGAGCATTCACCGCTGGGCATCGCTATGGCGGACCTCGACCGCAGGCTGATCCAGGTCAATCAGGCGATGTGCGACATGCTGGGCTACAGCGCGGAGGAACTGACTCAAAAAACCTTCCTCGAGATCACCCACCCGGACGATCGAGCGGTCAATCGGGAGTTGCACAGCAAGGCACGGGAAGACGGCCTGCCGAGTTATCGCCTGACCAAGCGCTATCTGAGCAAGAACGGGGACGTCGTCTGGATCGACCTGAACAGCGCCTTGATCCGTGATCAGTTCGGCGCGCCGCTGTATTCGCTCGGCATCATGGAGAACATCACCGAGCGGGTGAATGCCGAGGAGCGGCGACAGGCCCATGAGGCGCGCCAGCGCGACGCCCTGGTGCGGGAAGTGCATCACCGGATCAAGAACAACCTGCAGGGCGTCATCAATCTGCTGCGCCAGGACATCGCCACGTATCCCGAGACGCGGTCCTCGATCGAGGCCGCCATCGCCCAGATCAACACCATCGCGGTGGTGCATGGCCTGCAGGGCCGCGTGCCGCAAAGCGAACTGCGCCTGCGCGAGTTGCTCAAGGAGGTGTGCGGCGCCGTGGCGGCGCTGGCGATGGTGGCTCACACTCCGCGCGTCGATGACCAGTTGCAAGGCGATGCCTGGCTGGACAGCGGCGGCGCGGTCACCATCGCCCTGATCCTCAATGAATTGATCCAAAACGCCTTGAAGCATGGGCGGGGTGGTGATGGCGAGGGGGTGGCCCTCGCGCTGAGCGGGGATGGCGGGCGGGCGACCGTGCGCATCGTCAATCCGGGCGGGCCCTTGCCGGCGGGCTTCGATCTGGGCAGCGGCCAGGGCTGCGGCACCGGCCTCGATCTGATCCGGACCCTGTTGCCGAGAAAGGGCGCCACCCTGACGCTTCGCGAAGCCGACGGCGTGATCGAAACCGAATTCCAGCTCTGCTCCCCGCTGCTGAGCGAGGCCGTTCACTCGGCGCCGTTACACTAGGAAAATCCGTTTGCGCGAGTACCCCATGTCACAAGCTCATCTGCTGTTGGTGGAAGACGATCTGTTGATCCTGAGTACCCTGGCGCGGGGTCTGCGCGAGGCCGGCTATCGGGTCGGCGAGGCCGAGTCGGCGGAGGATGCGATGCGCCTGTGCGCCGAAATCCGCCCCGATCTGGCGGTGCTGGATGTGCGCATGCGCGGTCTGTCGGGGCTGGAACTCGGCCGCTGGCTGGCCGAGCGGGACATCTCCTTCATGTTCCTCACCGCCTATGATGACGAGGATTTCGTGCGCGAGGCGAGGCAGGCCGGCGCCCTCGGCTACCTGGTCAAGCCCCTCGATGTGCCGCGCATCATTCCTTCCCTGGAGACCGCGCTGGCGCGCGCCCGTGATCTCGCGGGCATGCGTGAGAGCGAGGAAAGACTGGTGGTGGCGCTGCAGAACAGCCGCGAGATCAGTACCGCCATCGGCCGGCTCATGGAACGCCATGGCCTGAGCGCGGAGCAGGCCTTCGAAAGACTGCGCGGCGAGGCGCGCGCGAGCCGAAGGAAAGTGCTGGAGGTGGCGCGGGAGATGCTCGCCGACAGGAGCTGAACCTGGGCCGGCGCCGGCGTGCTCAGAAACGTTCGTCCGCGCGCAGATAACGCCATTTCCCCATCGGCAGGTGGCCCAGCATGATGCGGCCGATGCGGACCCGCTTGAGGCCGACCACCCGCAGGCCGACCAGTTCGCACATGCGGCGGATCTGGCGCTTGCGGCCTTCCTTGAGGATGAAGCGCAACTGGTCGGCGTTCTGCCAGCCGACCTGGGCGGGACGCAGCTTCTGGCCGTCGAGCGAGAGCCCGTGGTTGAGCAGTTTCAGGCCCTGCTCGTCGAGATGGCCCTCGACACGCACCAGGTATTCCTTTTCGATCTCGGAGTCGTCGCCGATCAGTTGTTTGGCGATGCGGCCGTCCTGGGTCATCACCAGCAGGCCGGTGGAGTCGATGTCGAGACGGCCGGCGGGGGCGAGCCCCTTGATGTGCGACGGCTGGAAGCCGGGACCGTCCCCTTCCGACCAGAGGTTTTCCGGCACGATCAGGGTGACGGCGGGGGTATAGCCGGGTTCCGGCTGTCCGGAGACGAAACCGATGGGCTTGTTCAGCAGGACGGTGACGCGCGCCTCCTGCTGCTGGCTGGCCTCGGTCGCCAGACGGATCTCGCAGCCCGGGTCGACGCGGGTGCCGAGTTCGCTGATGCGCTGGCCATCGACGTAGACCTGGCCTTTCGCGATGTAGGCGTCGGCCTCGCGGCGCGAACAGATGCCGCGTTCGGACATGAGCTTGGACAGGCGGATGAGGTCGCTGGGCGGCATGGCAACGGCGTTCACAGGAATGGGGGGGGCATATGTTAGCCCGAGTCGGCATCGCGACCGGCGGGACGGCTGAAAATTCGGGCATCGGCTACACTCCGACCTCGATGTCATTGTCATCTTGGCCACTCGGGGGAGAAGCCAGTCATGTCCAAACAGCATCCCATCGTCGCGGTGACCGGTTCATCCGGCGCCGGCTTGTCCACGGTCCGCCACGCCTTCAAGTTCATCTTCCAGCGTCTCGGCGTCAAGCCCGCCGTCGTTCACGGCGATGGGTTCCGCCGCTATACCGAGAGACAGTTTTCCGCCCTGCTCGAAGAAGCGCGCGGCAGCGGCCGGGGGATCTCCTGGTTCGGGCCGGAGTGCAACCATTTCCAGGAGCTGGAGGCCTTTTTCAAGGCCTACGGCGAGTGCGGCAGCGGAATCTATCGCCAGTACGCGCACAACCTCGAACATGCCGAGTCCCTGGCCGTGCCGGTGGGCGAGTTCACACCGTGGCGGCCGCTGGAAAAGGGGAGCGACGTGTTGTTCTACGAGGGCCAGCACGGGGGCGTGACGGCGAATACCTGGACCCGGCGGCGGGTCGATTCGCGGCACTTCCCCCCGGAAGTCGACCGTCGCGTCGGCGCCCAGGGCATCGACGTGGCGCAGCATGTGGACCTGCTGATCGGCGTCGCCCCCGCGATCAACCTGGAGTGGATCCAGAAGATCCATCGCGATTGCAGCAAGGGCATCTGCACGCCCGAGGAATCGGTGGAGACCATCCTGCGCCGGATGGACGACTATCTCCATTACATCGTCCCGCAGTTCGGTCTGACAGACATCAACATCCAGCGCATGCCGCTGGTGGATACCTCCAATCCCTTCATCGCGCGCGACGTGCCGGTCGCGGACGAGTCGGTCTGCGTCATTCACTTCCGGGATCGCGTCCGCCACGACTTCCCCGATATGCTCAAGCGCATCCCCGGCGCCTACATGTCGCGTCCCAGCACGATGGTGATTCCCTGCGGCGAACTGCGTCTGGCCCTGGAAGTGATCTGCGCGCCCATCCTCGCCGAGTTCATGGAGGCCCGCTCGGGATAGTCCGGTTCACAGCGGCAGGTAGCTGCGCTCCCGGGTGTAGTGCATGTAGCCGACGCTGGCGCCGGTGCGCCAGCCGGCCCCGAGCCGGATGGGGGCGAGCACGATGTCCTGCCGGCGCTGGTAATTCACGCCAACGCCCGCGACCCAGTAGAGACTGCCGTCCACGCCCGGAAAACGCTGGTAGATGTCGTGCTTCGACGGCAGGTTGTAGACCAGGGTGAACACCTTGGAGGCGTTGAAGCCGAGATCGAAGCCGATCGACGGCCCCTGCCAGAACACCATGGCGGTCTCGCCGTTCTTCAGCACCAGATCGCCCTTGCCGTAGCTCAGACCCACGGTGACGGCGGCGGAGAGTTCCTCGCCCTTGATGTAGCCGACAGGTCTGCCCTGTTCCTTGAAGGTTTTCTCGATCACCTTGGCCAGCCCCTCGGTGGCGTCGCCGAAGAATGCCTTGGCTTCCTTCACGATGGAGTCCTGGTCGTAGGTGGTCCTGTCCACATCCGGCTCCGCCGCGCCGACGGGGGTGATCAGCGACAGGCAGGCGACCAGCCCGAGCCGGAAAAGGCGTCGCGCGCGCGCGGCGAGACGGGGGGTGACGGGGTGTGTCATGGCGGTCTCCGTTAAGGAAGGGGTATATATGAGGCATCATTGTTGCTCAAGACGGCGACGGGGGACACGGACCTCGAGTGTCCTGGCCGTTGCGCGCCATTTCCGCGGGAGGATATGACATGAATGAGTGGACCCTGGGTTCCTTTCTGGTGACTTTGCTGGCGGTCATTCTCGGTGGCGCCGTGGTCGGATTCATCCTGCAACGCACCCTGTTCAGGAATCTGCATGTGGAAGACCCCATGGTCATGTTCCGGCGACTGGAGCGCAACAAGGCCAGGGGCGGGCTGATGGTGCTCGCCGGCCTGGCGGTGCTGGTGCTGATCTATCCCTTGGCCAGCCGACTGGACGTCGATCTGAATGTGTTCGGCTTGTCGGACAAGTGGTTGACCTTCCTGCTGATCCTGGGGGGCGGCCTGCTCTTGCGCGTGTACCTTTACTGGCGCAACAAACGGCGCTGAATCGGGTTTCAGCGGGTAAATATCGCGGGGCGAATACCGTTCTGGCGTGTTAGTCTCCGAGTCCCTACATACCCCCTTGTCCGATGGGCGAGGCGAAGGAGACAACGCATGGCCAAGGAAGAACTGATCGAAATGGAAGGTATCGTCAACGAGGTACTGCCGGATACCCGTTTCAAGGTGACGCTGGATAACGGCATGGAAGTCGCGGCTTACGCTTCCGGCAAGATGAAAAAGCACCATATCCGCATCCTGGCGGGTGATCGCGTCACGCTGGAACTCTCCCCTTACGATCTCACCAAGGCTCGAATCAGTTTCCGCCATCGCGACGACCGCGCCGCCAGCGCCGGCCCGCGACCGGCCGGCCAGTTCCGCCGTCGCTGACAACCGCCGTGCCGGCGTGGCCGACACGCCAGCGGGGTTCAGTCCCCTCCCCATGGCCGTTCTGGCCAGGTATTGAACCCGGGTTGAAATGTCTCGGCGATGTCCGTGTCGACGGACCGGAATGCCCCTGACCTAATCTTCCAGTCGGTATTCGACGTATGCGCGGTCACGCGCCTGTCTGACCCAATCCTCGAAAGCTTCCTCGGACTTCCGCTCGCGCAGGGCCTTGCGCGCCTCCAGGCGCTTGCGTTCCTGGGTGACGTCCTGGTCACGCCGTTCCTGCACCTGGATCAGATGCCAGCCGAAGGGGGAACGCACTGGCGCGGAGAGCTCGCCGGGCTTCAGGGCGTCCATCGCGCGCTCGAACTCGGGGACGGTGTCGCCCGGGTTGAGCCAGTTGAGATCGCCGCCGCGGTTGGCCGAGAGGTCGTCCGAATGCAGTTTCGCCAGTTCCGCGAAATCGGCGCCGTTCTCGACCCGCTCCTTGAGCAGACTCAGGCGGGTTTCCGCGTCGTTGTCGCTGACCACTTCATTGGTCTTCACCAGGATGTGGCGCGCGCGCGTCTGCTTGACCACCAGTTGCACGTTCTTGCCGCGCTTGTCCTGCAGCCTGACGATGTGAAAGCCGTTCGGGCTTTGGATCACGGGGGAAATTTCGCCCGGCTTCATGGACCTCGCCACGCTGGCGAACAGGGAGGGGAGCTGCCCTTCGGCGCGCCAGCCGAGGCCACCGCCTTGCAGGGCGTTCTGGGCGTCTGAATAGGCGGCGGAAACCTGGGTGAAATGGCTGCCGGCCTTCAGCTCGGCCTCGGCCCGTTCGGCCTTGGCGCGCAGCTCCGCCAGCTTTTCCGGGCTGGCGCCTTCCGGGGCCAGGATCAGGATGTGGGCGAGGTTGTATTCATCCTGCTGGTTGGCGTCGAGAGCCGGGTTGGACAGGAAGTTGTCGATCTCGGCATCGGTGACCACGACCTTGTTGTCCACCTCGCGTTCCTTCAGGCGCGCGATGGTCATCTCGGAGCGGATCTGTTCGCGGAAGGCGGCGAAGCTGGTGCCTTCGGCTTCCAGCGCCTTGCGGAAGGCATCGGGCGAGAGGCCGTTCTGCTGCGCGATGCGCGCGATGGCGCGGTCGAGCGGGGCGCCGTCGAAACGGATGTTGGTGTCTTCGGCGATCTGCATCAGCGCGCTTTCGGTGATCATGCGTTCGAGCAGCTGCTTCTTCAGCGTCGCGCGCGACGGCGGCGTGACTTTCTGCGCCGCGAGCTGACGCAGCACCTGCTCGACCCGGGTGTTCAGTTCGAATTCGGTGATCACCGCGTTGTTGACCACGGCCACGATACGGTCGATCTCACGCGGCGCCGCCGTCGCGGTCATCGCGCCGAGCAAGCCGGCGGCCAGCAGCAGGCTGGCGATCAGGCGGCTAGTATGACGGCGAAGAGTCGGGCTGGACGAGCTGGTTGTTGGGGACATAGCCGGTGATGCTCCGTTTGAGAATATCCAGGGGATTGGGGCCGAGTTTGGTCAGGCCGTGCAATTCCAGTTGCAGGAAGAACGCGTTGGTCGTGGTGGTCTGGCTGGTCGCCAGGCGCTGCATGACGCCGCGCAGGGACCAGCAGCCGGCGTTGTATTCGAAACCGGCGAGGGCTTCCACCAGGCGGGACTCCTCGATGGAGTAGTTGACGCGGCCGAGTCCATGCCATTTGCGCGCCAGCGGCCATTGCGCGGAAAAATCGATCTGGTTGATGCTGTCCTGGGTGTAGCGGTAGTCGACGTTGAGCAGGCGACCCGGGCCGCCGCGCCAGGTGCCGCCGAGGTTGCCGCGCGAGATCTGGCCGCTGTCGGCGTTGTACTGGACGCCACCGCTGAGACGCAGGCGGCTGTTGACCTGGCTCGATACCTGGCCGATCAGGTCGGTCGTGTTGCGGCTGCGCGCCAGCGTGCCCGGCAGGGTGACGTGCTGGTCGGCGAAGTAGTAGCGCTGGCCCAGGGTGAACTGCAGGCGTTCGCGGCCACTGCCCTGGTCGAGAAAGCGCGAGGTGATGGCCAGGGTCAACTGGTTGGCGTCGTTGATCCGGTCGATGCTGGTGAACTGGTTCTCGCTGAACATCTGATCCAGGGACAGGTCGCTGGCGCCGCTGTCGAACACCGGAATGCCGGTCTGCTGGCGATTCGGGATGTAGAGATAGTAGATGCGCGGCTCCATGGTCTGGATGAAGTTCTGACCGCGCCAGGCCGTGTCGCGCTCCAGGAACAGGCTGGTGTCGACGCTGAACATGGGCAGGCTGCGTGTCTGCGAGGCGTCGCCGGCGGCGGCGTTCTCCAGATCGTAGCGGGTCAGATACCAGCCCAGTTTCGGGGTGAATACCGAATAGGCGCTGTTGATCGGCAGGCTGATGCTGGGATTGAGGTGCAGGCGGCTGCCTTCGGACAGGGTCGAACCCGGATGCGCGAAGCGCACCAGTTCGCCCTCGAAATCGATGCTGGAGGCCTGGCCGAGCAGCCCCTGGCGGCCGCCGCTGAAGGTGATCTGCGGCAGCCGCCGGTAGGGGATCTGGCTGTCGGTGAGGGGGACGGCGGGATCCTGCAGCGTCTGGTAACCCTGCAGGCGTCCCGTGCCGCGCCACCAGCCGCCGTCGTAGGCCAGACCGGCTTCCCTGGGGATGTTCACCTGCGAGGTCTGGCTGACCACGCTGGAGAGGTCGGTGAAGTAGGTGTTGTCGGATACGCGTTCGTAGCTGAGGTTGCCGGACCAGCGGGGAGAGAAGCTTTGCTGGTGGTGGATCAGGCCACGGTAGCGGCTGCGGTTGGCCAGCCGGTCGTCGGGGAGGACTTCCACGCCGAGTTCGCCGCTGTATTCGGGTTCCAGGTAGCGGAACTCACCCGCGAGCTGCAGGCCGCGCCGGGTCATCAGGCGTGGCGTGATGGTGGCGTCGCGGTTGGGCGCGA
>CAZONS010000023.1:0-12338 GCA_964581195.1 uncultured Thiobacillus sp.
ACATCAGGAACGCGGCCGCCGCGCCGGCACCGAGAACACCGCATCCATCGTCGCCATGGGCATCCCCTACACCGCCGCCCACGGCACCACCCGTTTCTCGCTGTCACGCCACACCACCGAGGAGGAGATCGACCGCGTCATCCAGGTGGTGCCGGAAATCATCGCCCAGTTGCGCAAGCTCTCACCCTACTGGGGCGAGACCGGGCCGGCGGCGGAACCGGAAAAGGCCTTCGCGCCGGTCTACGCCTGATCACGCCGGATTACCGAGCTCCTCCACCTGAGCCTTCCTGGAACAGGTGATTAGCCCGGCCTCTTCACGGAGGGCGGGCTTTTTTTATCGCGGTAAATCAGGCGCCCGTGTTGAACTCGGGTCGCCGCAACGCATCCGCCGGTGTCACGATGGTGAGGCCCGGTAATGCGGGCAGATCCAGCAAATCCCGATCGCCGCTCACCAACCCGTCCGCGTTCGCCGCCAGAGCGGTATGGATGAACTTGTCGTCATCCGCGTCCCGGCTATAAGTTTGCGCCGCGATTTCCACCGGGACATCCACCCAAAACGCGGCGGCGTCGAGGTCGTGCAAGATGCGCCGCCGCATCTCCATGCTCAGATAGCGATCGAATTTGGCTTTCCACAAACGGCTTTCCAGCTCGGCAAAAGTATCCCGTGAGAACACCGGCAACCCCCGCGCCAGCACCACGCGCACCAGCCGCGCGGGCGCGCCCCCCTGTGACAAAGCCGCGCTGATCCAGACATTGCTGTCGATCACCACCCGCAGGGTCGGCGTCAACGGCGAGGGCTCAGCTTTCATCGGCCAGCAACGCCTCCAGGGCCTCAGGCGTCAATCCGGCCCGCGCGGCGGCGGCGGCCGACTCATCCAGGGTGTGTTGCAGACGGTCGGCATAGAACGCCCGCATCGCTTCGTAGTCCTGCGCGCTCACCATCACACCCACCACGCGATCATGGCGCAACACGCGCACCGGCTCGCGCTGGCAACGGTCGATGAATTCCCCGAACCGGGTTTTGGCCTCGTTGGCGGTCATGGATTGCATGAAAGCACCCTCTTGCGTTGCGTTATCCGTTCAATCTAGTCGAATCGTTCGATTCGATCAAATCAATCCTGATAGAGGCATACGATCCGCTCGCGGACGCTCGTCATGCCCCCGGCGCGTTTGTCGCCTTCACCACATCCCACGCCCGCCGAACTGTTCCCTTTATGACAGGCCCGTCCCACTGCCCGCGCCATTACTCAACAAATACAAAGAGATAACGGCACAGCCCGGCAGGCACGGGGTTTGCAATAAGCAAGTCGTCAACTTCCGGAGGACGCCCCGTGGAACTTCCCGTACTCAATGCCGAACCCGCCGCCGCGTCTGGTGGCGGCTGCGACTCTCACTCCTGCGGCTCGACTGGCGACCAACTCAGCCATCTGCCTGACCATATCCGCGAGAAAGTTCACAACCACCCCTGCTATTCCGAGCAGGCGCATCACTACTTCGCCCGCATGCACGTCGCCGTGGCGCCGGCCTGCAACATCCAGTGCCATTACTGCAACCGCAAGTACGACTGCTCCAACGAGTCCCGCCCCGGCGTCGTGTCCGAGGTACTGACCCCGGACCAGGCGGTGAAGAAGGTCATGGCGGTGGCGGCCAACATTCCGCAGATGACGGTACTGGGCATCGCCGGCCCCGGAGACCCGCTCGCCAACCCCGAGCGCACCTTCGCCACCTTCCGCGAGTTGAGCGAGAAAGCGCCGGACATCAAGCTGTGCGTGTCCACCAACGGCCTGGCGTTGCCGGAATCGGTCGAGGAGCTGTCCAAGCACAACATCGACCACGTCACCATCACCATCAACTGCGTCGACCCGGACGTGGGCGCGAAGATCTATCCGTGGATCTTCTGGAACAACAAACGAATCATGGGCCGCGAAGGCGCCGCGATTCTGATCGAGCAGCAGCAGAAGGGCCTGGAGATGCTGGCCGCGCGCGGCATCCTGGTGAAGGTCAACTCGGTGATGATCCCGGGCGTCAACGACGAGCATCTCGCCGAAGTCTCGCGGGTGGTGAAAGCCAAGGGCGCCTTCCTGCACAACGTCATGCCGCTGATCGCGGAACCGGAGCACGGCACCTTCTATGGCCTGATGGGCCAGCCCAGCCCGACCCACGAGGAACTGCAAAAGCTGCAGGATGCCTGCGCCGGCGACATGAACATGATGCGCCACTGCCGCCAGTGCCGCGCCGACGCGGTCGGCCTGCTGGGCGAGGATCGCGGCCAGGAGTTCACCATGGACAAGATCGAGGACATGGAGATCGACTACCCCGCCGCCATGGTCAAGCGCGCCGAGGTCCACGCCCAGATCGCCAAGGAACTCGAAGAGAAGGACAAGGCTCGGGAAGCCGTGGCCCAGGTCAAGGCGCAACTGGTGAGTATCGACGGCGGCAAGCCGAAGGTGGAAACGCGGCCTGTGATGATGGCGGTCGCCACCAAGGGCGGCGGCGGCATCAACGAGCACTTCGGGCATGCCCGCGAGTTCCTGGTCTACGAGGCCTCGCCCACCGGTGTGCGTTTCATCAGCCACCGCAAGACGATTCCCTACTGCGAGGGCGGCGACACCTGCGGCGACGGCGAGTCCGCGCTGGACGTGACCATCCGAGAACTGGCCGGCTGCGAGGTCGTGCTCTGTTCCAAGGTGGGTTACGAGCCCTGGGGACCGCTGGAAGCCGCCGGCATCACGCCCAACGGCGAGCACGCGATGGAGGCGATCGAGGACGCGATCCTCGCCGTCTACGAGGAAATGCGTGTCGCCGGCAAGCTGGAAGCAAACCCGGTCGCTCAGCAAAAGGCGGCGTGATGAAACCCAACGTAGCCCGGATGGAGCCTTCGGCGGAATCCGGGGTGACCTGGCGGAAAGGCTCCCGGATTCCGCTGCGCTCCATCCGGGCTACGTGTCCCACAAAGGAATAAGCCATGGCCTTCGAAATCATCGAATCCTGCGTCAACTGCTATGCCTGCGAGCCGCTCTGCCCCAATGACGCGATCTACCAGGCCTCGCCGCACTTCCTGATCGACCCCGACAAATGCACCGAGTGCATCGGCGACTTCATGGACGCGCAGTGCGCCAGCATCTGCCCGATCGAGGGTGCGATCCTCGACGACCGCGGCGACCCGGTGAACCCCATCGGCTCGCTGACCGGCATCCCGCCGGAATTGCTGGCGCAGTACCAGGCCGCGCTCGACGCCACCTATCAGGCGGCGCTGAACGACAAGACCGCGTGAATCATGGCCACCGTCCTCTTCTACGAAAAACCAGGCTGCATCAACAATACCCGGCAGAAGGTGTTGCTGGCCGCAGCCGGGCATACGGTGCTGGCGAAAAGCCTGCTCTCCGAGAAATGGACGGCGGACCGCCTGCGTGCCTTCTTCGGCGCGCTGCCGGTGGTCGAATGGTTCAACCCCAGCGCGCCGCGCGTGCGCGAGGGCGAGGTCGTCCCCGAAGCCCTGGATGAGGCGGAGGCACTGCGTCTGATGCTGGCCGATCCCCTGCTGATCCGCCGCCCCCTGATGGAGGTGGACGGCCAGCGCCGGGTCGGCTTCGACCAGGAGGCGGTGGACGCCTGGCTCGGCTTGCGCGGCGGGATGGCGCGGGAGGATCTGGAAACCTGCCCACGCAAACAGGAGACCGCCTGCGTCACGCAGGCCACC
Source organism: uncultured Thiobacillus sp. (assembly GCA_964581195.1). Lineage (GTDB taxonomy): Bacteria > Pseudomonadota > Gammaproteobacteria > Burkholderiales > Thiobacillaceae > PFJX01. The sequence continues at coordinate 3,701 of CAZONS010000023.1, forward strand.
CCATGAACGACGGCGCGATCGCCATCGCTCCCGACGTCCACTGGATCGGCGCCCTCGACCCGCGGTTGCGGGTGTTCGACGTCATCCTGAAGACCGCCAACGGCACCAGCTACAACGCCTACTGCGTGCGTGGCGAGTCGGGTGTGGCGGTGATCGATACGGTCAAGGCCGAGTACGCCGACACCTTCTTCGAGCGTCTGGAACAGGTGGCGCGCTACGACGAGATCACCGTCATCGTGCTCAACCACCTGGAACCGGACCACACCGGCGCCCTGCCGGAGCTGATGCGGCGGGCGCCGAAGGCGCGGCTGTACATCTCGGTGAAGGCGCAGACCATGTTGAAGGGCCTGTTGAAAAGCGAGGATCTCGTCTACACGCCGGTGGATACCGGCGACAAGGTCGAACTGGGCGGCCGCTCGCTCACCTTTCTCAACACGCCCTTCCTGCACTGGCCGGATACCCAGTGCACCTATCTCGAAGAGGAAGCCCTGCTCTTCTCCGGCGACGTGTTCGGCTGCCATTTCTGCGACAGCCGCCTGTTCAACGACCACGTCGGCGACTTCCGCTTCTCCTTCGAGTACTACTACCAGCACATCATGCGGCCGTTCCGGGTGCATGTGCGCGAGGCGCTGGACCTGATCGAACCGCTGGAGCTGCGCCTCATCGCCCCCGCCCACGGCCCGATCCTGCGCGATGGCCCGCGCGCCTATGTCCAGCGCTACCGGCAACTGGCGGCGCCGCTGCTGCACAACGAGGCCGTGGGCCGCGCCAAGACGCTGCTGATCTTCTACATCAGCAGCTACGGCAACACCGCGCGCATGGCACTGGCGGTGCGCGACGGCGCCGAGGAGATCGAGGGTGTGCGCGCCAGCCTCTACGACCTGCAGGGCGGCGAGGTCACCCCCTTCGTCGACCTGATCGAGGAAGCCGACGGCATCGTCTTCGGCTCGCCCACCATCAACGGCGACGCGGTGAAGCCGATCTGGGACCTGCTCTCCTCGCTCGCCGTGGTCAGCGTCAAGGACAAGCTGGGCGCCGCCTTCGGTTCCTACGGCTGGACCGGCGAGGCCGTGCAGATGCTGGAGGACCGCCTGCGCGGCCTCAAGCTGCGGGTGCCGGTGACCGGCGTGCGGGTCAAGCTGATTCCCACCGAGGAAGAACTGGCGTGCTGCCGCGCCTTCGGCAAACAACTCGCTGAACACCTCACCGGCCGCGCCACGCGCCGGGTCATCGACATGTCGGAACTATTCAAGGAACCCACCCATGCCCAAGGCTAACGTCACTTTCGAAGACATTGGCGTCACCGTCACCGTCCCCGCCGGCACCCGGTTGATCGAAATCTCGGAAAAGGTCGGCGCCGGCATCACCTACGGCTGCCGCGAGGGCGAATGCGCCACCTGCATGATGAAGATCGTCTCCGGCATGGAAAACATGTCCGAGCGTTCCGTGCTGGAAGACAAGGTCCTTCAGGAAAACATGGCCAGCCGCAAGCACCGGCTGGCCTGCCAGGCCCAGGTCCTCGGCGGCGAAATCGTCGTGCGGCCGGGCTGACGCCATTCGTAGGGTACGCCGCGCGCACCAACACAACGTCAAATGGTGCGCGCGGCGCACCCTACCCTTCCCCCCCACCAACCAACCGGAGCCCATCATGCCCCTCGTCACTTTCTCCAGCCCCCTGCACAAGGACAAGACCGTCTACGCCGTCGCCGGTAGCCACACCAAGACCCTGCTCGAACTGGCCAAGGAAAACCACATCCCCATCGACTTCAGTTGTCAGGAAGGCGATTGCAGCACCTGCCTGATCAAGGTCACCAACCTGACCCGCAAGGGACCGATGGGTGGCCCGCTCACCGACCGTGAAATTTCCGTGCTGAAGGAACTCAAGAAGATCACCAAGGACGAGATCGAAGCCATGAAGGTGGACGACGTCCCCCACACCTCCTGGCGTCTGGCCTGCCAGATGATCGTGCGCGACGAGGACATCCTGGTCGAGTACCCGAGCAAGTAACCGGAGACAGGCCATGGACGCACATGTAGCGCCGGCATCCCCGCCGGCATCGCCCGCCGCGAGGCGGGGCTTCGGCCCGCTTGCCGGCGAGGGCGCCGGCGCTACGAAGGGCCTCCATGCCCTGCTCATGGCGCGGGCGGCGGGCCTGCCCAACGACGACCTGTTCGCCAGGATGCTGGTGAGTCAGGCCGCCGCCCAATCGGCCCTGCCCGCCGGCCTCGGCCTGGAAGCGGAGGCATTCCGCGCCCTCATGACGCGGCATTTCCCCGGCTTCCACCTGCCCGCCCCGTTGGCGCGGGCTCCCAGCCTCGGCGAGCGCGGCGCCGAATGGGACGAACTGCTCGCGCTGCTGGTGGAATACCAGGGCGGCGCCGACGTCTCGGAAAGCTGGATGGCGCTCATCGTCGCCACCGCCTGAATGGGCGGCGACCATCTCTGGCAAGACCTGGGACTCTGGTCGCGTACCGACCTGACAAAGCTCATGGCCGACAATTTTCCCGGCCTTTCCGCGCTCAACCAGCGCGACATGAAATGGAAGAAATTCCTCTACAAGCAGCTTTGCGAGCGCACCGGTGTCTATGTCTGCCGCTCGCCCTCCTGTGAAGTGTGCGCGGACTACGCGAAATGCTTCGGCCCAGAGACCTGAATGGCGCGGTGCTGAACCTGACGCAAGACCGCGCCGGCGCGGCCTACCTCGGCCTCGCCATCGGCGATGCCCTCGGCGCCACGGTCGAATTCATGACCCCGCGCGAGATCGCGACGCAATACGGGGTCCACCGCGACATCATCGGCGGCGGTTGGTTGAAGCTGCGGGCCGGCCAGGTCACCGACGACACGACCATGGCGCTGGCCCTGGGTGAATCCATCCTGGCGGCGGGTCGGGTCGATGCCCACGCCGCCGCCCAGGCCTTCGATCACTGGATGCGCGGCAAGCCGGTGGACATCGGCGCCACGGTACGGCGCGGCCTGCTCGCCTTTCGCAAGACGGGCGATCCGAAAATGCCGAGCAGCGCCCATGACGGCGGCAACGGCGCCGCCATGCGGGTGCTGCCGGTGGCGCTGGCCGGGTGGCGCCAGGAGGTGGCGGAAGTGCGCGCCGCCTGCCGTGCCCAGGCCCACATCACCCACCACAACCCCCTCTCCGACGCCGCCACGGAAACCCTGGCCCTGATGGTGCGCGACGCCCTGCGCGGCGCCAGCAAGCTGGACCTGCTGCATGGTCACGCCCATCCGCTCGCGGCCGCGCACCCTGAATTCAACTTCCGGGCGATGCGACAACGGCGGAATCCCAGCGGTTACATCGTCGAAACCATGCAGGCGGTGTTCCAGTCCCTGTTCGACAGCGACAGTTTCGAGGACTGCCTGATCGACGTGGTGAATCGCGGCGGCGATGCCGACACCACCGGCGCCATCGCCGGCATGCTCGCCGGCGCGCTCCACGGCCTGGAGGCGATTCCCAACCGCTGGCTGGATGCCCTGGATGCCTCGATCCGGGCGGCCTGCGAAGCGCAGGCCCTGGCTCTGCTGGCGCTGGGCGAACGCTGATCAGGGGGAATGGGGGGAATCACCCTCCCGAACCGCCAGCAACCACGGCGGCAGCAGCGCGCCCCGGGCGAGTTCTTCCAGGCTGTGCCCGCCCAGGCCCTCGGTGAGTTCCTGCTTGATCGGCTTCCACTGGCAGTGCAGGACACAGGCGGTTTCGTCCTCGCACGCCTTGAAACCGAGCAGGCATTCGCCGCCGACGCGGTGGCCGTCGGTGAGTCGCAGGATATCGAACAGGGTGATCGACTCGGCCCCGGGACTGAGCCTGACGCCGCCGCCGCGCCCGCGCGCGGTGGTCAGCCAACCGGCGCGCGCCGGTGGCTGGATCAGCTTGGCCAGATAGAACATGGGCAGGCCGAGCGCATCGGCGATTTCCTTCACCATGACCATCCGCCCATCCGGCTGCCGCGCCAGGTAGATCAGGGCCTGCAGCGTGTATTGGCTGGCGCGGCTGAGGAGCATGATCAGGTGGCCGCTTGCAATTGCTTCATCCAGGCCTGTTGGCAGATGCGTCTGCGGTTCTGCTCCAGCATGGCGCGGATCGGGCCACGCGCCTGTTCGAGCTTGAGCACGCGCGCGGCCTGGATGGCCTCGCACAGCAGCAGGTGGTAGCCCAGCGGCGACTCCAGCACGCCGCTGATCCGACCGGCGTCCAGGGCGAACAGGGCGGCATCGAGTTCCGGGTAGAGCTTGCCGCGCGGCATGTCGCCGAGCAGGCCGCCTTGCAGGGCGGTGGGACACTCGGAATGCTTCAGCGCCTGTTCCTCGAAACGCTTCGGGTCCTTGGCCAGGCGGGCGGCGATGGCGTCGATGCGGCCGCGCGCGGCCTCAGGGGTGTTTTCCGCCAGATCCGGGTTGAGGGTCACCAGGATGTGCCGCGCGCGCCGGGTCTCCTCGCGACGGAACTGATCCGGGTGATACTGGTAATACAGTTCGACGTCGATTTCGGAGACCTGCGATGCGCGACTGCCGACCTTATCCAGGACGGCCTCGACCTTCAGTTCACGCTCCAGCGCCCGCAGGTAGCCTTCCGAATCGAGGCCGTTGCGCGCCAGATCGGCGCTGAACTCGGCCTCTTCCGGGTAACGCTTGCGGATTTCCTCCAGCGCGGCCCGCACGCTCGCCTCCGGCACCACGGTATCGCGCGCTTCCGCCGAGCGGAGCACGCGCGCTTCCAGGCCGTGCTGGCGGTCGGCCAGATGGCGCACCTTCTCGCGTTCGGCCTCGGCGAGATCGGTCGGCGCCTTGCCGAACAGGGTCTGAGCGGTTTTCAGTTCCAGATAGGCGAGTGTGGACGGATCAGACATGGGATGCGCCCTCCTCCGGGCTATCGAGCAGATTTTCCGGCACCTGCAACAGGTGGCCGCCAGGAAAGTGCACGTGGTACTGCACGCTGGGCGCGCCGTCCGGCGGCAGTTCACGCAGCACCTTGAAGACTTCGCCGAGGGTTCCGGGCTCGACCACCACCTCGCCACGGATCGACAGCGCGATCCTGGACTTCACCTTTTCACGGGTTTCGAAGCGGCTTTCCACCCAGGGATCGGCGGCCGGGATCAACTCCTCGTCGCGGCAGCCGACGACACGGCCCTGGTCGAGGAAATTGACCGTGTAGATGATCTGATCCTGGAGGAAGGTGCCGACGTTCATCACATAACCGACGCTGCCGCGCCGGATCAGCAGGTTGCCGACCTCCAGGCCGGGAAAGGTGCCGTCGTTGCGCACATTGCGCGTCAGCCGCACGGCTTCGCCAAAGTCGAATCGTTGTTCCATGGGTGGTCTAGCTTCGCAAAGCCGCCTCGGAGCTGTGACAACCACCGCCGCCACCGCAACCGCATCCGCCTGCCACGGGCGCCGCCGGCACCGTCGCCAGCGTGATCGAGGACAGGGGCACGAAGGCGGTCTGCGGCTCATGCATGCGGAACACCTTGAACACCTTCTCGGTGAGCGCGTCGGATTCGACGAAATCCTGGTAGGCGCGGCTGAGCAAGCCGGTGTAGACGGCGCGCCGGGCCTCTTCCGCAGCCGGCAGTTCGCCCGCCTGGGCCAGGTAATTGTGGTAGCGCTGCAGGATGTGCAGGCGGTTGACGTGCACCACGGAAGCGTCGAAGGGCACGCCGAAGTAGTTGAGGAAATCCTCGGCGGATTCCAGCTCGTCCAGGGCTTCGTCCAGGGTCAGGTCGTCCATGATGATTCCTTTGTGAGGGTTGGGCTCATGTCCCAACTTTGTTGAAGGCTCTTTTCGCGTGGGCTGGTGATACGCGACGAAAGCCGGTGGGAAGGTGGCTTCCCCCTTGCGCAAAGGGGGGTGTGATGCGCCGGGTTCGGCCTGGTGTTCATGTTTCCAGCTCCATCTCTTCACGAACCAGCTCCAGCAGCGCCTTGCCGCCGAGTCGGTCATGGCTGTCCAGTTCGCCGAGTTTTTCCAGCATGGCCTGGCCACCTGCGCTGTTGCCCAGGCGCAACTGGATGTAGCCGGCGGCCTTGAGCACCATCAGGTAGAAGCGCAGCAGCCCCATCGAGCGCAGCACGGCATGGCCGATGTGCTCCGGGTGCAGGTCGCGCCAGCGGGTGGGCAGGTCGAGACGGCGCCCCGCGACCTCGAGCGCGCGATCCGCCACCAGCAGGGCATCTTCCAGGCGGTGCTGATAGAAGTAGTAGCGGTAGAGCGCGACCAGCACCATCAACTGTTCCGGCGCCAGGAAGTAGGCGCGCAGCAGCAGGGTTTCCGCATCGGCCTCACCGTAGACTTCGCCGGCCTGGCGCAGCAGCCGCTCGATCTCGACTGGCAGGGGGTCGTCGAAGTAGAGCGTGGTCTGGTCGAATTGCATCAAGTCCATGGTGTCCTCTCGTTGTCTTATGGCTGACGTTTCATGACATGCGCGACCTGGGCGCCACAAAGATCATCGGCTTCGCAGGTCCCGCACTGGCTGTCCACCTGTTCGCCACGGGCGCGCAGGGTGTGTTCGAGCACTTCGATCCGCTCCATCAGGCAGGCGATGTCGCGGCCGACCGGGTCGGGAATCAGGTGATGGTCGAGATTGATCCCGAGCGCGCCGGCATCGCTTTCGTCGGAGCGCAACACCACCTTGCCGGGTATGCCGACCACGGTACGGTGCGCCGGCACGTCCTTGACCACCACGGAATTGGCGCCGACCCGCACGCGATCGCCGAGGGTGATGGCGCCCAGCACCTTGGCGCCGGCGCCGATCACCACGCCATTACCCAGGGTGGGATGACGCTTGCCCTTGTTCCAGGTGGTGCCGCCCAGGGTGACGCCGTGATAGAGGGTGACGTCGTCGCCGATCTCGGCGGTCTCGCCGATCACCACGCCGGCGCCATGGTCGATGAAGAAACGCCGGCCCAGGGTGGCGCCGGGGTGGATGTCGATATTGGTGAACAGCCGCGCCAGCCAGGACAGCAGCCGCGCCGGATAGCGCAGGCCGGCCCGCCACAGCCGATGCGCGAGGCGCTGCATCAGGATGGCGTGGACGCCGGGATAGGTGGTGAGCACCTCGAAACGGGAGCGCGCCGCCGGGTCGCGCTGGAACACGCAGGCCACGTCTTCGCGCAGCAGGGTGAGCAGGTTGGGGCGCAGCCCGGATGTGGCTTCAGCGGAATCCGGGGTGGTGGCGTCCCGGATTCCGCTGTGCCGCATCCGGGCTACGGGTGAGTTGTCGTTCACGCGCATCGCCCTCAGTGCACCGCGCTGGCCGAGACACGGCTGATCAGGCGCTGGTAGAGAAACAGCAGTTCGTGGTCCGCCGGCGAGCGCTTGGCGCGTTCGGCGAAGGCGCGGATGTCGGGCAGCAATTCGCGCGCCTCGGCGGGGCTGAGGGAGAGACCCATGCGCGCATAGGCATTCATGATGCCGTGGGCGCCGGAATGCTTGCCGACCACGAGACTGTGGCTGCGCCCCACCTCGCGCGGGTCGAAGCTCTGGTAGGTGTCGGGGTCCTTCAACAGGCCATCGACATGGATGCCGGCCTCATGGGTGAAGACGCCGGCGCCGACCACGCTTTTCTGCCAGGCCACCGGCCGCCCGGAGGCGTCGGCGACGGCATCCGAGAGCGCCGGAAACAGGGAGAGATCCACCCCGGTGCTCATGCCGTAGAGCTTGTTCAGCCCCAGCGCCACTTCTTCCAGGGGCGCGTTGCCGGCGCGTTCACCGAGTCCGTTGACCGTGGTGTTGACATGGGTGGCGCCGGCGCGACACGCGGCCAGGGTGTTGGCGGTGGCCAGGCCGAGGTCGTCGTGCGCGTGCATCTCGATTTCCAGATCGCAGACGGAACGCAGGCTGGCGATGGCTTCATGGACGCCGAAAGGCTCCATCACGCCCAGGGTATCGGCGTAACGCAGGCGGCGCGCCCCGGCCTGTTCGGCGGCTTCCGCCACCCGCATCAGGAACTCCAGGTCGGCGCGCGAGGCATCCTCGCAGCCGACGATGACCTCCAGACCCAGATCCAGCGCGCGCGGTACCTGCTGACGGATGCTGGCCAGCACCCAGTCGCGGTCCTTCTTCAGTTTCCGGGCGAGATGGATGTCCGATACCGAGATGGAGAGATCGATCAGGTCCACCTTGAGGTTGCGGCAGGCTTCGATGTCTCCGCCACGCATCCGGCTCCAGACCACCAGTTTCGAGTTCAGGCCGAGTTGGCTGACCGCCTGGATGCTCTCGCACTCGCGACCGCCCATGGCCGGGATGCCCACTTCCAGTTCCGGCACGCCCATCGTCGCCAGGCGGCGCGCGATATCCAGCTTTTCATCGAGCGTGAACGCGACCCCGGCGGACTGTTCGCCGTCGCGCAGCGTGGTGTCGTCGATGATGATGTGGCGGCTCATGGTGGTGGTGTGCGAGTGGAGGACAGGCGATGTTTCGCAAGCCTCATGCCACCCGTGAAACACTGCCATCTCATTGATTCCTATGGGCATACAGGTTCTGTTCCGCGCCCAACCCACGTCGTCAAAGGCACTTTCCAGCGGCCATGGTTGGATTTGCTACAAACAGGTCCTGTTTTGCCGATGAACGCTGCCGCGAGGCATGACCCGGACTTGGCGGGCGCCGGGGTGGCGTGATTCGGGACGGCGCGG